>CAVCBG010000076.1:0-6260 GCA_963600285.1 Anaerovoracaceae bacterium | reverse complement strand
TCGGTCAGGGTTTTGACCGTGACTTCGCCGTTCACGAATTCCTTGTAGACGTGTCCGTCCAGGGTGAAGCGGCCGGTGGCGGTCTTCATGGAGAACATCTCGTCGGGGAAGAACGGGGAATCCGGGTGCTTCTCGCAGTAGAAACAGGGCTGGATGAAGTCCACCGCCAGCTGCGGCTCTTCCGTGAAGGAGTAGAACTTCCGCCATTCGCCGTGATGCTTATCCATCAGCACCCAGCCGAGGAAGGGATCTTTGTCGAAGCGGTAGCATTCGTCGAACTGCGGCTGCTCGAGACCGACTTCCATGCGGACGGGAAGGCGGGGACAGACTTCGCCGATGCCGACATCCGCGCACCAGATGCCGCCGTCGCAGTCCTCGACTTTGAGGACGCGGTGCCGGCGCATGGGGATGGAAGCTTCGCCGCGCAGGTAGCGGGCGGCGTATTCCGTCACCTTGTAACCCAGCTCCTGCAGCAGCCAGCCGAAGAGGCCGTTCAGCTCGAAGCAGAAGCCGCCTTTGCCCTCGACGACGACTTTCTCGTACAGGTCATCGATCTCCAGCGAGAGCGGAATGCCGCGGATGATGTCGAGGTTCTCATAAGGCACGTGGGTGCAGTGGGCGTATTCAAGCTGCTGAAGCAGCTCGCCATTCGGGACGATCGTCTCCGGCAGTTCAAGGCCGATGCGTTTGAAATAAGCGGCAATTATCTCCATTGGGCAGAAATCTCCTCAAGAATCTCCATGACCGTCAGCAGCTGTTCGCGGGTCACGTAGGGGGTCGGTTTGTGTTCATGAATGCACTCGGCGAAGTGCTTCAATTCGTTGTAATACCAGCCGCAGGGCGGGACGTTGATGCCGGTGGAGATCTCCACTTCGTCTTTGGTGTTGTAGACCTTCGGCTCGTGTCCGAATTGATACGCGGTCAGGGTCTTGCCGTCATTGATCATCATGCCGTTCTCGAAGTAGACACGCCAGCGCGCGGTCCAGGGGATGTCGGCATTGAACCAAGCGGCTTCACCGCCGACGTGCATATTGCCGTAGTCGTAAATGACGCGGAACTGCTCGGGGTAGTTCTTGCCTTCGCCGGCGCAGGAGGTGAAGCTGAAGCTCTTCGGTTTGCCGAAGAGGGAGACGATGACGTCCAGATCATGGATGTGGAGGTCGTACGGCAGCAGACCGGATTTCTTCGCGTCGAAGAGCCAGCCGCCCTGCGCCCAGCGCGGGCAGGCGGAAAGGCGTTCGAAGTAGGCGTCCAGCGGCTTACCGTACTCACCGCTCTCAACGGCGGCGCGCAATGCCTGTACTTCCTTCGTGAACTGCAGCACCTGCGCGACAAAGAGCAGACAGCCCTGTTTGTCGGCTTCGTCCAGCATTTCCTTCGCGTCGGCGTACGTGAGGGCGATCGGCTTTTCCGTGATGGTGTTCTTCCCGCGGCGCAGGCTCGCCATCACCAGATCGTGATGCAGGAAGGTCGGGGTGCAGATGTCGACGAGGTCAACATCCACCGCGTCCAGCATTTCATCGATCGTCTTGAAGCGGGGGACGCCCCACTGCTTCGCGACCTCGATGGAGGCGTCCGCGCTGTCCGCGACGGCAACGACTTCGTAATCATCGATTTGCTGCATGTTGGCGTAATGGACCTTGCCCATGCCGCCGGTACCGACAAGACCGACTCTGATTTTCTCCATTGCTTTCCTCCGTTAGAAGATAAAACCCTGCGCCCGCAGATAATCGGCGGAGTCTTTGACCGCCTGATTGATCTCGGCGAGGTCCTTCGGACCCGCCTGCGTGAACTCGATCTCGATGGAATACGGGCTCATGTTGTCCGCCGCGTCCATCATCGCGAAGAGCTCCGGGAAGGGGACGTAGCCCTTGCCGAGGGCGGGGAAATTCCATTCCTTATGCCCGCCGGCCTTGTCCTTGATGTGGACGTAACCGATGCGGTCGATGCAGCCCTTGAAATCGGTCGGGACGTCGACATCGCCGTAGAAGATGGCGTTCGCCGTGTCGTAGTTGATCATGACGCGGTCGGAGCCGACAGCTTCGCAGATCTCTTTGAGGATGGCGCCGGTGCCGTGTTCGCCGTGAACCTCGAGGACGAGCTTCAGGTCCAGCTTCTCGAGCTCGGGCACCAGGTTGCGGATGCGGTCCGCGGTTTCCTTGTTGGCGGCGGTGGCGTTATCCTTGAGATGCGCCTCGCCGATCGAGGAGACGATGTATTCCGCGCCGAAGAACTTCGCCAGATGCATATTGTTGCGGAAGTCCTGCTCACGGGCGGGATCCATCAAATTTGTATGGCCGCTCATAGCGAAGGGGATGAGGTCGTTCGCCTCAAGCAGGCGCTGGACCTCAAGCAGACGGGCGAAGGACTGATCCGGGAAGACGTGCTCGGTCCAGCCTTTCGTGGCGGTCAGCTCGATGTAATGAAAGCCGGCGTCGCGAATGCCCGCGACGGCGTCTTCAATGGAATAACCATGGTAACAGTTGGAGTTTACAGCGATGATTCGTTTTTTCATAACTTTTGTTCCTTCCATGTTTTCCGCGGGATCGCGGAGCCCGGATAAAACAGGACCCTGCCGGCGCGAAGCGGTCAACAGGGTCCTGCGATGAATCGTACCGCGGCCGCGAACACCGCACAGACCCGCGGATCGGTTTTTCAGTCGTTTTCTTTGCGCTGAAGCAGAACAGCGAAGATGATGATGGCACCCTTGACGGCTTCGATCAGGAAGGTCGGAACGCCGACAGAGTTCAGGATGTTGTTCATGACGCCGATGATCAGCATACCGAGGAAGGCGCCGATCAGGGAGCCGCGTCCGCCGGCCATGGAGGTGCCGCCGACGACAACCGCGGAAATGGCATCCATTTCATAGCCGTTGCCGGCGTTCGCGAAGTCCATGGAGCCGATGCGGGCGATGTAAATCACCGCGGACAGAGCGCACATGATGCCGGTCAGGGCGTAAATCTTGACCTTGACCTTGTTCACGTTGATACCGGAGAGCTTCGCGGCGCGTTCATTGGAACCGACGGCAATCGTCTGGCGGCCGAAGGCGGTGCGCTTGAAGACAATGTTCATGATGATGAGAACAATGATCCAGTAAATGATCGGGAGGATCACCTGACCGCCGATCTTGGTGGAGGTGATGGCCTTGAAGCCGGCGGGGACCTCCGGGTTGAAGGTCTTGGTCAGCTGCTGGGTAACGGAGCGGAAAATCTTCTGCGTACCGAGGGTCGCGATGAACGGCGGGAGTTTGCCGTACGCGATCAGCGAACCGTTGATCGAGCCGAGCAGGGTACCGACGATGATGATGACAAGAATGGCGATCAGGTAAGCCAGCGGGCCGGTGATGCCGAGAGAAACCAGAAGGCCGGAATTCGGGTCGACCATGTACTCAAGGATCGCGCCCATCGCGCAGATCATGGAGCCGACGGAGAGGTCAATACCGCCGGAGATGATGACGAAGCACATACCGAGGGCGATAATGCCGGCGTAGGTATTGTTGCGGAGGATGTTCAGCCAAGCCATCCACATTTTCGCCGGGAGTCTGCCGATTTCCCAGTCCACATTCGAGAACTGCACGACCGCCTGCAGGATGATCATGACGGCCAGCGCGAAGAGGGTGGAGCTCAGGTCATTTCCGCCGAGCCAACCTTGTTTTTTCGTGTTCTTCTTTTCCATTATTCTGTTTTCTCCTACTGTTGTGACCCGCCGGTGGCCAGGTACATAATATTATGTTCGTTCATATCTTCGCCTTCAACAAGGCCGACTTCTCTGCCGTGGAACATGACGTAGCTGCGGTCGCAGACACGGATGATTTCCTGAGCTTCGGAGGAGAGGACGATCACCGCCACGCCTTCTTTCGCGAGACGCTGGATGATGGTGTAAATCTCTTCCTTCGCGCCCACGTCCACACCCTGCGTCGGGTTGTCGAGGATCAGGAGCTTCGGTTCGGACATCAGCCATTTGGCGAGGACGACCTTCTGCTGGTTGCCGCCGGAAAGGCTGGTGATGAGATCCATTTTGTCGCCCATCTTGATGTGCATCGCGTTCACCTGGTCGTCGAAGAGCTTCTTCCGTCGGTCTTCATCCAGGAAAAGTCCTTTGACGATCTTCGGCAGCATCACGATGGAGCCGTTATCCAGGATGGTCATATCTTTGAGGATCGCGTTTTCCTTGCGGTTGCGGGGGAGGTAGGCAATGCCGGCGTCCAACGCGTCGGAGGTGCTTCCGATGGAGACCTCTTTGCCTTCGAGGAACATCTTGCCGGTATGCTTGCCGTTGTTCATCGCGCCGAAAACAGTCTGGAACAGCGCGGAACGGCCGTCGCCCAAAAGGCCGGTAACGCCGAGAACCTCACCGGCGTGAACGGTCAAGTCAATATCGTGGAAATGCTTCCCGTCGGAGAATTTTTCAAGTCGGAGAATCTCATCGCCGTATTCGCCGGAGATTTCATTGACGCCGACGACGACATCATGCCCGACCATGTAGGAAGCGAGTTTACGCTGATCCGTGTCGGCAACAGAGCCCTGAGCGACCATGTTGCCGTCGCGGAGGACCGTAAAGCGGTCGCAAATCTCCATTACTTCGTTGAGTTTATGCGAAATAAAAATAATGCCGACGCCCTGAGCCTTCAGGGTGCGCATCATGGCGAAAACGCGTTCGATTTCCGGTTCCGTCAGGGAGGAAGTCGGTTCGTCCATGATGATGATCTTCGCGTCCTGAAGCAGCGCGCGGCAGATTTCCACGATCTGTTTATAGGAAGCGTCCAAGTCGCGGACCATGGTCTCCGGCGCGATGTCGATATCCATGCGGTCGAAGATTTCCTTGGTCTTCTTCTTCATCAGGTCCGCGTTGAGGAACAAGCCCTTCTTCGGGAAATGGGTGATGAACATATTCTCGTAGATCGTCAGGTCGTTCATCAGGTTCAGTTCCTGGTGAATGAAGCCGATCCCGGCGTCAAGGGAGTCTACCGGAGAGGAGAAAGAGACAAGATTCCCGTCAACCTCAATCGTGCCCCGATCCGCCGGAAGGACGCCGCCGAGGATATTCATCAAGGTTGATTTCCCCGCGCCGTTTTCACCCAGGAGCGCGCAAATCTCGCCGCTGCCGATGGTGAAATCCACATCCGTCAGAACGTCATTCGCCCCGAAAGACTTGTAGATATTTTTCATGTGTATATTCAAGGAGCCACCTCCTGCTTTTGAATCAAGTACCCATTATAGCATACAGCGGGTTCAATGTCAAAACTTCGGCTTACATCAAAAAGGACGCTGCCCCGTGAGGCAGCGTCCTTCTTTACATCGGATTAGTAAACAGTGTTCTCGGGATCGAGATAGTCAGCAACGTTCGCAGCGGAAACGATGGTGGTCGGGATCACGATAACAGGTTCAGCTTCGCCGCCGTTGAGCAGGTCGATAGCGGTCTTAATGGCATCCTGAACCATGGCCGGGCTGTACAGAGCGGAGGCAGCGCCAAGGTCCTTGTACTGTTCGTCGGCGATGATGCGGAAGTATTCCTGGCAGCCGCCGCCGCCGGTGATGGCTTTGATGTCAGTGCGGCCGGCTTCGGTGATGGCCTGGATGGCGCCGATGGAGGTTTCATCGTCCATGGAGAAGACAGCGTCGATGTGATCATACTTCTCGAGCAGGTCAGCCATGTCAGCAAGGCCGTCCTGGCGGGTGAAAGCAGCTTCCTGGGATTCGAAGATCTTGGACTGGTCGTAGCCGATCTCTTCAAGGTAGGCATAGAAGCCGGCCTTGCGGAGTTCGCAGACGGAACCGGAGGACGGAACATCAAGGACAGCGATGACAGCACCGTCGCCGACGATGTCGGTGATGTACTTCGCGGACTGGTAGCCCATGTCATAGTTGTCGCCCGTGACCTTGTAGATGCCTTCGCAGTCAACGTCAACGTCGAAGTTCACGACCGGGATACCCGCGTCGATGACTTCCTGGATGGCGGTTTCCATACCGGACCACTGCGGCCAGGAGACGACGACGTCAACGTCGGCGGCAACGAGGTCCTGCAGGTTCGCGGCCATTTCGGCAGCGTCGGAGGAGACAGTCATGATATAGTCAAGATTGTTGTCTTTGCAGTACTTTTCAGCGTAGTAAGCAACACCGGCAACCCAACCATGAGTTACGTCAGGGGCAGCGATACCGACTTTGACGCTGTCGGCAGCACCGGCAACGGAGGCAATGGCGAAGACCATAACCAGAGCCAGAAGCAGAGATACAAATTTCTTCATAATTATTACTCCTTTT
>CAVCBG010000075.1:0-6277 GCA_963600285.1 Anaerovoracaceae bacterium | reverse complement strand
GGTGGTAATCTTTCAGAAGCTTATCGACTTCTTCGGACACTGTATCGAAGAAGGCTAACTGCTCCTCAACGCAGGAATGATAATCCGGGTCGTCCACGAGGCCTTTGTGCGCGAGCTTATCCAGCTTGTCCAGCTTTTTGAATGGAGTGCCATTCTCTTTCATTTTCAACCACTGGTCGTTGAACTCGGTCTCCGTAGGAAGCGTTGCCTGCGTCAGAGCGCAGTGCACGACGGCGCCGGCTTTGTTATTGGAGAGGCGGTCCAAAAGCAGCGAGAGGTATTCGAAGCCCATGCCGTCAACCCAAAGCACGATCGTGTCATTCGTAAGATATTGATTGAGGATCGAATAACGGAACGGCAGGGCGTCGGGTTCGATGCCGCGGAAGAAGGCCTCGTCCGACTCCGGCAGGGTGTTGGAAAGTTTATACGCCTTGTAATCGGAAATGTATTCGTTGTAGACCGCGCCTAATTCGCTCGGCAGCGGTCCCAGATAAGCGCGGAGCAGCGGATAGCATTCCCGCAGCGCTTCGGAGGCGAATGCCTGGGCGGCGTCCTGCTTGAGCCATTGGCCTGCCATGCGAAGAATATAGACGCGTTCTTTTCTTGTGCTCCCGCTGAGGAATGACAGCCTCTTTTCATATTCCGGAATGGCGCTCAACTTCTCGAAGAAAGCGTCACTCTTCTCGAGCTTCATTCCCTGAAGCAGGCGGCGGTATTCCTCAATCCAGGCGGATGATTGCGGCAAGTCAAAGATGTCCGTCAGAATGTGATCTTCAATTTCATTGATCTCGTATTTCCCGAAGCAGCGGCACAAATAACTGTCGTCGGGATACAACCGGTACCACAGCTTCAGCAGCTGACGCTTGCCTTCGGAAAGACCGGCCCAGTTGGACATCACGGAGACGCCGTCGAAGGTGACGCGGTTGAACCGGTGCAGGATGGCGTCGCGGATTGAGGCATTCGCCAGTGACTCGTCAAAAAGCTCGGCGAGCATTTCATCCGTGCACGAATCTTTCTGCAATTCACTGCCGTCGCGAAGGTTCTCGCGGACGAATTCGAAGGTGGTTTTGATCGGGCGGATGGTGATATCTTCCGCTGTCTTCGGCATGACAGTCCCGGCATGTTTGGTGAGAAGGCAGTAATCGGACGGGATCTCGGCCTTGTTCAGAATATTCTCGTACCACTCGCGCAAGCCGGAGATCGGCGTATATTTTCCGCGCAGTTGATTGAAATACTCCTCGAAATCGGAAGACAATACCGTGATATTCCTCTTCTCGGGATCGGCCTCGTGATCCGAAATGGAGTAAACGAAGTTCTCCTGCCGTTCATCGGTTTGAAATCCGAGGGCGGGATCATTCCAAAGGGAATCGCAATTCAGCAGCGGAATCAGAATTCTGCCCGTGTTGGAGGCGTTCACCATCGCGTGCCACAGCTTGGCGAAGCGCTGCGACCGCTGCTCGCTCGTGTAAAACAGCTGCAGGTATTCGCCGACGCCGGGAAGCCAGACCCATTCGCCCGGCTTGAGCTTCTCAAGCAGTCTGTCGTACGCCGGCATCAAATCCGCGCCGGCGAAAAGCTCATCCGACGAGACCGCTCTGCCGCACAGGGCTTTCAGGCTCGAGACTGTTTCGCGGTAGTCCTCCACGCTGTGAAGCAGGAACACGCGGCACGGGAAGCGGGAGCTGACTTTATTCTCTTTTTCCGCTTTGAGCATTTCAATGCTTTCTTGAAGCTTCATGGTCAGCCTCCTTCTTTAGCCGTTGAAATCGTCACAGTATTCCGGATGCGCGTTCAGGAACGCGGCGACCTTGTCCTTGAGCGCGTCTTCGCTCATGTGCTTGACATGATTCTGGGTGCTTTCAAGCTTTTCCTTCTTGGCCTTTTCCTTTTGGTATTCCTTCAGCGTCTTCTGCGCCTTCGATAAGTCGGAGGTGCTCCATTCGCTCACATCGTTGCCGAGTTTGTACTTCAGCGTGGTCAGGATCTCCGCCCTTTTCTCCTCGAAGATATCCCGGTATTCGGCGCCGATGATATTCATGAACGCCTGCTCCGCGGCGGATTTGTCCGTCAGGAGGGCAGGATCAATCTCGGTGTTCAACGCGTTGATGGCGGCAATGACATTCTGGTCAACGGTCCGCTCGCCTTTCTGAACCGCCATCAGCGTACGGATTGCATTCGCGGCGCTGTTCGGAACGATCCACAGCAGCGGAATTCCACGCGAATTGCTCCATTCTTTCACGCTCTCCGTGCTGCTGAGCGTCTTCCAGCGTTCCAGCAGCATCGAACGGTTCCGCTTTTGGCTGATTTTGTCGGTCTGGGTCTTCAAATCCCGCTCGAATTGGTTCGCCGACGCGTCGCAGACACCGGATTGGAGACCGGCGTAAATCGTATCAAGCTCATCGGAGGTGAACTCGACCTGCCCCTGTTCCAAAATGGATGCCAGCTCCGGCTTGGCATTCTTGACGCAATCCCAGGCCCGGGTGCCGTACTCGCTGAGGACGGCGATGTCGGCTTCCCGCTCTTCGCAAGTCATTTGGCCGATGCCCTTGAGCGAAACGCGGCGGAGGATTTCCAACGCGGGGTACCACGGCTTCTTCAGCGGCTCGATGGCGAGGATGGCGACGCGCATGTGGTTGAACGCGTTGCGGAGGTCCTTGACAGCTTCCTCATTGCTGTGGTAGGTGTTGCGCATGGATGCATTCAGCGTGTCCAGGTATCTGTATTCCGAGACGACGCCCGTGAGCTTCTCCTTGACCTGATCTTCGGTCCAGGTGTAAACGGCGTTCTGCATCGCGCCGAAGACTTTATCGCGGAGCCCTTCCGACTGCACGGAGAGCTTCTCCGTGATCTCTTTCAGCTCCGGCGAAGCCTCGAACAGGAACGCGCTGAAGGCTTTCGACATGACGGCTTTATCCCGGAACGCGTTCCCCATGCGTTCGCGAAGCTTGCCCCGCCCGCTGAAAAGCTGGCTGACGTTGGACATTGCCTCGTCGGTGTTGCCTTCCTGCGAGATGAAGACCTGCATATTATCAATGATCTTGCCGGCGGCTTCTTTCATGTCGGGACCGCCGAACGCGTCCTCCGGCAGGTATTTCAGGCACCAGAACGGCGCCCCGGCCTGCGTAACGCGTTCGCGGACGGAACGCATTCCTTCGGTCTCGTTCGCGGCTTGACCATCGGTCAGGTTGAAGATCTTCATGATGTAACCGCGGAATGTCTGCCAGATCTGGGAGCCGGAGGAGAGGTAGTCCGTGGTCATGGCTCCCTTGCAGGTGTTGAGCACGAGCGTTTTCAGGTTGGATTCATTCAGCACGAAAGTGCCCTGGGCGCTGTCGGTCCAGCTGAACGCGCTGTCTTTATAGAAGCTGAAGACGTAGCCGAGGAGGACGCCGCAGGCGATGGTGTTATAGAAGCCGAACGGCGGCCGCTGCAGTTCATCCCACAGGTCGCTCAGGACAACCTTGCTGCCGGATTCCATCTTCTCACGCAGGAATTTCGCCAGGGCGCTGACCGTATTGGCGGCCTTGGATCCGCTGACGGCTTCGGCTTCCTGAATGGTCTTGGCGTCGAGGATGCCCAGCTGCCTGATGCCGGTCAAGGTGCTTAATAGCTGGGAATTCTTCGTCTCCCGCTGAATACCGGCAAGCGGGGCGCCGTCGTTGCAGGTCTTATAAGCCGTGTTGGTGATGACAACATTTTCCGGCGCGTAAGGGAAGATCTCCTCGAGGATATTGCTTTGAATTGTCTTGCGGAGGTTGGCGGCGCCGTAGATGCCGTTCCACTGCCGTTCCCCGCACCACGCGATTATCCTGCTCCCGTTGACGGCGGAAGACACCCAACGCGTGACGATGGTCGCCGCTTCTGAATCATAATTGCCGGCAGCGGCGGTTTGACCGCTTTCGCGGGCCATATCCGCTTTCGTAATGGCAGTAAGCCACTTGTTCCGCTCCTCATTGGTGAATGGTGTCCGCACCAGCGCGAAGACCAGACGGTCGTTTTCGGATTCCCGCGTGCGGGTCTCCAAGTCATGAATAATGGACGCGGCCTGCGCGTCGCTGTCGACTGTGACGTATACAAGGCCGAGCTTGTAAGGATACTTGTCCAGCTCGTCGGTGACTTCTCGGACGCGTTTGTCAAGCGAAATCTTTTCCGCGCAGCAGACGACGGCTTTCATTCGGCGGGAGGCCGCGTCGTTATCGTCCGATGACTGCCGCTCAAACGCGTCGGCGAACTTCCCGTCTTTGGAGAACATCTGATAGCGGCTGTACTTTTTGTCGTTCTGGTCAAAGCGAACCTTAAATTCATTGTCGGACCCCATACGGAACGGAAGCTGCAGCCGTTTTACTCCGTTTGACAGCTCGTCAACAAGCAGGATCTTCGAGTCTTCCGCGAAGGTCTTGAGGTAATCCTCGATCTTCGCTTCGCTGATCACGCCGCTCAGGCAGTTCACCAGGCATTCAACGGTCGCGGCGATGCCGCCGCTTGTTTTCTTCGTGGTGTAAAGCCCTTTCGTCGTGGACGTGACGGCCATCAGCAGCATGGCGGTTTTGAACACGCAATGCGCTCGTTCGTCATTCTCGACAAGATGACGGCTCTCTTCATAGTGGCGGATGTACTCCGGGACCTTGCTGTCTTTGTCGCTGAAGTCGCTTTCGCGGAGGAAGAAATAATCCCACAGCCAATCCGGCGTCAGCCAACAGAATTGATCTTCCGGACCGCGGCGGTTGATGTACCCGATGAAGCCCTGCTCTTCGTTGGCGGAGTCTTTCATAAAGCGGAACATGGTGCGCTGAGCGGCGGCGTAGTTCTCCGCCACACCGGCGAGCAGTTTGACCGTCATCGGATGGATCGGGCAGAGCTCGTTGATCTTTCCGCTGATTTTGTCGTCCAGTCCGTCAATATTCGGCAGATAGCTCTTGATGTTGCTTACCGGACCTTTGCGGGCGTCTTTCCAATTCTCTTCCATCCCGTTGCGGATCCCGATGGAGCCCGCAATCAGGTCGTAGGCGGCATCCGCGGAGACATGGAACTCGACTTCGTGGAACCGGTGCGCGATCTGCTGATAGGTCGCGTTGCCCATGATGTCCACCCAGCTCGAATCCTTATGCACGACGAAGCACATAAACAGCGGCTGCTCTTTGCAGAATTCCGAGATCTGCTGCATCACAACTTTGTCGTCGCTGTTGCGCAGATATTCGGTGAACTCGTCCCAGATGAAGAAGATGCCGCTCTTCTTCAAATGATTCGCCTCAATGATCTCCGCGACCCATTTTTTGAAGGTCTCGACGTTGTTGATCAGCCCCCAATGGTTGTCGCGGATCACCTCGAGGGCGGCATTGGTCGCGGAGATGTCCCCGCGGTCGACAGCCTCGATCAGCGCGTCGACGCTGTTATATTCCTCGCTGAGCAGGGAGGTCTCGAGAACGTGGCTCCAGTTGATGTTTTTATTGCGAAGCTGCGCCTTCACCGCGTCCTGCAGGGAGGCCGTGCCCAGGTCCGCGGCGCTGCCGAATTTCCGCGTCAGCGCGTCGCGAATGGCGAACTCCGCTTCCATCAGCAGCATGTCGCCGTTGCGGATGCCCGTGCAGCCGGTTTTCCAGATAACGAGGTAGTCGCCGTTCCGGCGGCAGTTCATGAAGCGGTTGCGGTATCCCGACAGCCGCGAATTGTTCTGCATGAAGGCGTCGACCGTCTCGGGCTTCTCTTCGAGCAGATGCTTGATGAAGATGGCGGCGTAGCTCTTGCCGGTGCCGTAAGATCCGTGAATCCACAAACTGCGGCGGGAGTCCGGTGATTCGAAGGCGAGCGTCTGGCAGAGGTAATCCACCAGTTTTTCCATGTCATCGCCGACAATATATTCCCGCCAAAGATTCTTGTTGCGGCTGTCGGCATCAATGTCCACAACCGATTCGAAAGACGGACTTACCTGTAAATATTCGCTGTATTTCTTCGTCGCCATAATCTGCTATACCTCCGCGAGATCAAGGATGTTCAATGAACTGTATTTCTTTTCGAGGACAATGTTGTCCAAATCGTTGATGAAGGAAACGCGGATATACTCCGGGTAGGTCAACGCCAGTCCCTGCAGGAGTTCCCGCAGCTTTTTGTTGTCCAAGCCGTAGATGTCCGCCGGGCTGATGCCGGGCGCGTCCGGATTGTCGTGGGCTTTGATCAGCTCCGTCAAGGTGAAGGCGTGCCGGCCGGAGTGCTCCGCGTAGAGATAGAGGCTGTACAGCAGCGCGGCCGCGTCCGGAGTGGTCCATCCGTCGCGAAGATA
>CAVCBG010000074.1:0-6452 GCA_963600285.1 Anaerovoracaceae bacterium | reverse complement strand
ACCGGGTACACCACGTCGCCGAGGTATTTATCCGCCCAGTTCGTGATCTTCGTCACGGTGCCGGAGAGTTCGGTATCCGGGTAGGCATCGAAGACAACCGTCACACGGCTGCCGACGCTGACCTTCGGCATATCGGTTTCGGAGAGGTCAACCGTCTTCAGGAGCATCTCGCTGTCATCAACGATGACGATGAGTTCGGAACCGCCGGCAACCAGCTCGCCTTCGGAGACATCCACGGAGACGATCGTACCGTCGATCGGGGCGATGATTTGGCAGCTTTCAATGCCCTTCTGCGCGGCGGCCATGTCGGCTTCCGCGGCGGCGACCTTCTGATTCACAACGGCGAGCTTGGATTCCTTCGGGCCGTCCTGCAGCTCGTCAACATCCCGCTGGCAGTCATCAACGACAGACTGGGCTTCAACCATATCCGCGTAAGCCTGATCGCGGTCATTCTTCAGCAGCGTATATTCGCGCTTCAGATCGTTGTATTCCTGCAGCACCTTCTTGTAATCGTCCTCGGCGTCGCGGCGGCGGGTGCTGTCGGACTCCAACTCGGAGACATCATCCACGACATCCTGCGCGTCCTCAACGTCGTTCCACTTCTCGGTGTAGGCCTTGTTGGCGTCATCAAGCTTCGTGCGGTATTCGGGCGTGTCAACTTCATCGTAAGCCTTGGACTTGTCATCCAGGTCCTTCTTCGCGTCGACGAGAGCGCGTTCCGCGGCGGCCTTGTCGCTGCTCCAGGAGTCATTCAGATCCTTGAGCTCATCCTGAGCCTGCGCGAGCTCCAGCTCAGCGGAGGCGTAATCGCGGCGGTAATTCTCCGCGGACTTCAGCTCGGCAAGGACATCGCCCTTGGCAACGGTCTGACCTTCTTCGGCGTTCAGTTCGGAGACAACGCCGGACGCGGCGAAACCGAGAGAGACATCATCCTTCGGGAAGAGCTTCGCCTCGGCGGAAGCCTTCGAGGAACTTTTGCTCGTCGTCTGAACGGGAGCGGCGGTCGGGATGACGACGTCGGTGCCTTCATCCGCGGCGAGAACGGTATCGGCCGGGAGCTGCGGGATGACGATCAGGGCTCCGCAAACAAGGGCAAGAGCAGCAATAACAATCAAAATCTTGTTTTTCATTATAGTTTTTCTCCTAATATTATTTTCAGATAATTCACCCGGCCGTTATTCGACCGAAAGTACTTCACGAATGGTGACCTTGACCGCGGCGCGTGCCGGAGCGTTGGACGCCAGGATCGAAAGGATCAACGAAAGGACAAACCAAACCGCGTAGCCGACCCAGTTCACGGAGAGCGGGAGGCTGCTCTGGAAGATCGCCTGCCCCATACTGTCGCTGAGGAGCTTGCCGATGGGCAGGGAGGCGGCGGAGGCGATCAGCCAGGAAAGCATGCCGATGGTCAGACCCTCAACCGTCACATTTTTCATAATGTCGTGGTTGGAGGCGCCGATGGCGCGCATGATGCCGATCTCACCCAGGCGGTCCATCACGTTCAGGGACAGCGCGCCCGTCAAGCCGATCACGCCGACACCGGATACCAGCACCGCCATGATCATCATGAACGTCGAGAGGATGTTGAAACCGCGGGCGGTGTTATCCAGCAGCGTCGTGTTCTTCTGAATCGAGACCACGTCCACATCCGCTTCATCAAGCCGTTCCTGAATGGCTTCGACCAGCGCGTTCAGACCGGCTGTGTCAAGCTCGGACGACGCGTTCAACTGGAACTTCTTCACCCGGCTGCCGTCCCCGGCGTTATGGATCCAGCCATCGTACGGAACGTACGCCATGAACCCGCCGGAGCGTCCCGCCATCGTATAGAAGCCGATCACGGTCCAGTCATTCTCAATGTCGGTGCCGCTCACTTTCAAAGTGATGGTGTCGCCGACCTGAACCTCCGGGTACGAGTAGAGGAAGCGTTCACTGAGGACGATCACATCCCTTTCGCCCGGCTCCATCCAACGTCCGATACGGATCGACGGCTCAATCAGCTGTGAGTCTTCCGGCGGCGCGTACACCGCGACCGTCGGGCCGTCATTGCCGTCGGGTTCGACGAACTTCGCCGTGCCGTAGCCCCAACTTTCCACATAACCGACGCCCGGAACATCCATCAGCAGCGACTCCATCCGTTCCGGACGCTGCGGGTCGGAAGTGATGACGTCAATGTCCGCGTCCATGTAACCGGAGATGAGGTCAATACGCTGATCAATGGAGCTGTTGACGTTGAACGTGGCGATAAAAATCGCGCCGCCGAGGGAGAGCGTGAAGAGCGTCATTGCCAGCTGTCCCTTATTGCGGAAGGTGTTCCGCATGGAAAGCGCGGTCGGGCGGGAGAAGACCTTCGCGAAGAGCCGCATCAGCGGTCCGTTCTTGCGCACGCCGTTATTCGAGGACACCTGATTCCCCGCCATAGCGGTAACGATGCTGACCCGCGCGCCTTTGGAGATCGGGATGATGCCCGCGATCTGCGGAACGATCAGGCCGAGAGCGCATTGCACGATGATCGTCGGCCAGACGATCTTGCCGTGAATGAGCGTGTAATTGATGCCGACGCTCAGGTACTTACGGCAGAGATTCGCGGCGATGGTGCTTGCCGGGATCGCGAGGATCAGGGCGAGGACGGAGTAAAGCAGGATCAGCCGTCGGTACATATTGCGGATCTGCGAATAGTTCGCGCCGATGGTTTTCATCGCGCCGATCTGCCGCATCTGACTGCGGAAAATCGCCGTCAGGGTGTTGTAAGTCAGCGCGGAGCTGAGCAGCAGCGAGAGAATGCCGATGATGAGCAGGATTTTCGCGATCGCGTTCACGTAGTCGACCGTCGGATGATTGTCCGAGGCACGCAGGGTGACGGAGTCCACACGGTAGCCCGCCTTCTCAAGCCGGTCGGTGATGTCGTCGGCCGTCTGCTGAATGACTTCCATATCCGTGTCGTTCTCATCCAGCGCGATATAAAGCGCGTTCCATTCACGGTCCAGCTTCAGTTTCTTCAGCGTGTCCGGATGGATATAAAGCTGCGCGGACTCCACGAAGACAAGGCTGTAAGCTTCCGCGCCGATGCTCTGGTCGCGAAGGCTCGCCTTCAGCTTCAGCGAAACTTCTTTGCCGTCTTCGGTGCGGACAACAATATCGTCGCCGATCTTGAAACCGAGTTCCTCGATCTTGAAGTTCTCAATCGCGGCCTCATTCTTCTCGACGGGATAGGTTCCTTCAAGCACTTCGAGGTGGTTCAGCGGCCAGCTGTCATCGCTTACCGCGCGGACCGTCAGCGTCTTCAGATTGCCTTCCGCGTCGTAAATCTGCATCGTCTCGGTGCGGACACCCATCACGGCGGAGACATTCGGCCATTTTTCCATGGAGTCGATCAAGCCGTTATCGAAGTCGGACATCTTGATGTAGATGTTCGCCGGATTCGTGTTGGAGAAGCCCGTCTTCATGTCATAGGGCATCGTGATGTACAGCGACAGGATCATGCCCATGGCGAAAAGGCCGGCGAAAATCGAGAGCACCACCAGCAGAGAACGGGAGGGATTGCTGCGGAAGTCGTCAATTATTTTCTTGTTTCGCGGACGCATCTTTCACCTCCTTCTCTTGATCTTTCTTTTCTTCGGTTTTCGGCTCGTTTTTTCTGTTTTCACTGACCAAGGCGCCGTCTTTGATGGTCAGCACATGGCTCATGCGCGAAGCGATATCGTTGTCATGGGTCACCATGACAATGGTTTTACCTTTTCCGGATAATTCGGAGAACAGCTCGAAGACTTTCTCCGCGGCGGCTGAATCAAGGTTGCCCGTCGGTTCATCCGCGATAATGATCGGCGGATCGTTGGCGAGGGCGCGGGCGATTGCCGCCTTCTGCTGCTGACCGCCGGAGAGTTCGGACGGGAGCTTATACGCCATGTCTTCCATATTCACAAGCTTCAGCAGCTCGTAAGCGCGTTCCTCACGTTCGCGCATGGGGATGGCTTTGAGGTAGTCCATCGGCAGCATGACATTCTCGAGAATGTTCAGCACCGGCAGCAGCTGGAAGAACTGGAAGACGACGCCGATATCCGTGCCGCGCATCCGCGCCATTTGGTCCTCGTTCATGTTCTCAAGCTGATGATCGAGTACGCGCACGGAGCCCGCCGACGGAATGTCGATGCCCGCGAGCATGTTGATCAAAGTGGACTTACCGGAGCCGCTTTTGCCGATAATCGCGGCCAAGTCGCCGCGTTCGATATCGAAGCTGATGTGGTCGAGCGCGGTCGCCCGTCCGGCTTTGGTGTCGAAGTATTTGCAGAGGTCGCGAACCTGAATGATGTTATCCATTGCCGCCCTCCCTGTCTTCAACAATTTCACCGTCGGCCATGCGGATGACGCGCTGCGTGCGCCGGGCAAGGGTACGGTCATGCGAGACGATGACCAGCGTTGTGCCGTTGGCGACGACGCGATCGAAAATCTCGAACACGGTCTCGGTCGTGGCGCTGTCAAGGCGGCCCGTCGGTTCGTCCGCGAGTAAGATCGGAGGATCGTTTGCAAGAGCGCGGGCAATGGCGACACGCTGCTGCTGCCCGCCGGAGAGCTCCGCGGGCTTCTTATGCAGATGATCGCCGAGGCCCACCATCTTCAGCAGGTCCGCCGCTTTCGCTTCGGAGTCGCGATTATAGGTACCGCAGAAATCCATCGGCAGCATGACATTCTCGAGCAGGTTCAAGCCCGGGATCAACTGGAAGGACTGGAAGATGAAGCCGATGTTCTTCCCTCTGAAGGCGGCCTGCTTCCGTTCTTTCATCGTATCCATTCGCGACCCTTCAATATACACTTCGCCGGATGTCACCGTGTCCAGACCCGCGATCATGTTCAGCAGCGTTGTTTTCCCGGCGCCGGATTTTCCGATAACGCCGAGGTACTGTCCCCGCGGGATCTGCAGACTGACACCTTTCAGCGCGTCGGTGCGCACATCCCCGAGGATGTACGTCTTCCGCACATTGCGAATGTCAATAAGGTTGTTGTTTTTTGTTTCCATACTTTAAATATTACCGACTTGAAAAACGAAAAGAAATAGACAACTTCGGAGGTTTGTCAAAAATTACTCCATTCGGAAAATGATGTATAATTTCCTTATGGACCGTTCTAACCTTACCAAGAATGCCCTCGCCGACGGGCTGAAAGAATTCCTGAATGACAGGCCGCTTTCCAAAATCACGATTCGCGACCTGACGGAGAAATGCGGCGTGAACCGCCAGACTTTCTATTATCATTTCGCCGACATTCGGGAACTCTGCCAATGGATGGTCTTCCGCGATATCAACAGCATGATCAAAGACCTCTACGACAACCCATCCTCCTATTCGGATGTCGTCTTGGAATTCCTGCGCTACGAGAAGAGCCAGGGCAATATGCTGCTCAATATCCTCGAAGGAGGGCAGGACCCCGCCGCGCTTTACGCCTTTTACAATGTTCATCAGGAGGTCTTACGCGACCTGCTGAACTCGGTCTTTTCCCGCAGCGGCGTGGATGACGAATTCAAGCAGTTCACGGCGAATCTTTACGCCGCCGGCGCGGCAGGAATGGAAATGCTGTGGATCCGCGGCGGGATGAAGGAATCCCCGGAGAAGATGACGGAGCTGCTCACGACCTACCTCGCGGACAACACCAAGTTGGCATTCGAACGCCGCGAAGCCGCGATGAAGCAGAAATCCTCCGCGGAATAATATGAAATAAAAAGCCGACCTCTCGAGGTCGGTTTTCTTTTGATGAGAATGTCCGCTGTCAATTCCAGCCGCGCTTGGCGGGGTCAAGCTGATCCGCGGCGGTATAGAGCAGGGCGTTGCAGACGGCCGCCGCGATCGTGCTGCCGCCTTTCCGTCCCATGGCGGCAATGCAGGGAATGCCGAGCGCGTCGCAGGTTTTGAAAATCTCCTCCTTCGCCTCGACGACGTTCACGAATCCCACCGGAACCGCGATCACCGCTGAAGGACGAGCTCCGGCTTCCATCAGACGGCACAGTTCGAATAAAGCGGTCGGCGCGTTCCCGATTGCGAACACGGCCTTCGAATGTTCTTCCATCGCGATGCGCATTGAAGCAGCCGCGCGGGTCGTGTTCTCCGCTTTCGCGGATTCGGCCGCCCGCGGGTCCGCCATGTAGCAGACGGCTTCGCAGCCGAGTTTTTTCATCGCCCCGGCGCTGATCCCCGCCCGCGCCATGTTGGTATCGGTGACGATGACGGCACCCTTCGCGAGGGTCTCCGCGATCCGTGGGCAGGCGTGCTCCGTGAAGCGCAGCGTCTCCGCGTAATCGAAATCCGCGGAGGCGTGAATGACGCGCTTGATCACCGCGGCGTTCTCGTCGGGCAGCGCGATTCCCATGGACGCGAGCTCGGTAGTGATGATGCCGAGGCTGGTCCGCTCAATATCCGACGGCGTGGAATGTTCGATCACGCGTCCTCCTTTTCGTATGCTTCCAT
>CAVCBG010000073.1:0-6459 GCA_963600285.1 Anaerovoracaceae bacterium | reverse complement strand
ATTCTGTATTAAAATAAGAACATGCAAAATCAAGTGATTATCTACGGAGCGGGCGGTCACGCCAAGTCTTTGATTTCCTTGCTGAGGCTGTTGCGAATGCCGATCGCGGGGATCATTGACGATGCCGCCGCGGTGGGGACGTTGGTCTCCGGGGTGGCGGTGATCGGGGGCGCGGAGAAGCTCGCCGAGGTCCGGGCGCAGGGAATCTCGCGCGCGGTCAACGCTGTCGGCGGGATCGGGCACTATGAGGTCCGCAAGAACATCTTCGACCGGCTGCGAACGGCGGGATTCGAGTTCCCGACGGTCGTGCATCCGGCGGCGTTCGTGGAGGACACGGTCACTTTGGCGGACGGCGTGCAGGTGTTGGCGCAGAGCTATATCAGCAGTGAGTCGCGGGTGGGCTTCGGTACGCTCATCAACGCGGGCGTCATCATCTCGCATGACGGGAACATCGGCGAGATCGTCAATCTCTCCCCCGGCGCGCTGCTGGCGGGGAATGTCACGGTCGGCGATTACGCGCAGATCGGCATGGGCGCCACCGTCAACCTCGGCGTCACGGTCGGGGCGAAGGCCCGGGTCGGCAACAGCGCCGTGGTCAAGGGCGATGTCCCCGAAGGCGGACGCGTCTACGCGGGGATGATCTGGCCGCCGCGGAACGCGAATCCGCTCCCGCGGAACCTTAAGAAAATGGCGTAAAGGAAGCTCAAGAAGTGTTCAAACGTGCGAACAACAATAACAACAGCAATGTTTCCGCTCAAACCGGCGCGGCAGCCATTGAACGCGTGACCTCGGTCCTCGGTCCGGGGATCAACTGGCGCGGCAGCCTGCGCGGCGCGGGCGGCCTTCGCATTGAAGGCACTTTCGAGGGCGATATGCAGATCCGCGGCATGATCGTTGTCGGCGAGACGGGGCGCGTCACCTGCATGAATATGCGGGCGAACACCGTCGTCGTCGAAGGCACGGTCCGCGGCAATATCACCGCCGAGAAGCTTGAGATCCGCTCTTCCGGGCGCGTCTGGGGCGATGTCTCCGTCGTGAGCTTCGCCACCGAAGACGGCGCCTTCCTCCGCGGTCAGGTCCGCATGGAGGAGAAGGTCGTCATTGAACAGCAGGACGTCCCGCAGCAGCAGATGCCGCCCATGAACGGCGGTAACAATTACTATCAGCGATAAACCCGATCAATTTCGGAGGTTCACATGGATTATCAACAGAAAATCAATATCCCGATGTCCCAGCCGGACATTACCGATGAAGAACGCGCGGCCGTCGCGAAGGTGATGGCGACCAACTACCTCAGCATGGGGCCGTATGTCTTGGAATTCGAGGAAGCCTTCCGCCGATTCACCGGCGCGAAGCATGCCGTCGCGGTCAACTCCGGTACCGCCGGGCTGCACCTCTGCGTGCGCGCCGCGGGCTGGACGGACGGCGACCTCGTCATCACGACGCCGTTCTCATTCGTCTCCTCGACGAACGTCCTGCTCTATGAACGGATCACGCCGGTCTTCGTGGACGCGGAGCCGGTGACGGGCAACATTGACACCGTTCAGCTCAAACAGGCGGTTGAGGACCTGATGAAGGGCGGATCCGCCGCGGCGAAGTGGCTGCCTCCGAAGGGCGGCAACCCGGACGGCAAACTCAAGGGCATTCTCGCGGTGGACGTCTTCGGACAGCCCGCGGATTTCGACGCCATCAACGCGGCCGCCGCTCCCTACGGGCTGCCGGTGATTGAGGACTCCTGCGAAGCCCTGGGCGCGATGTACAAGGGACGCCACGCCGGGCTGCTCGCGGACTACGGCGTCTTCGCCTTCTACCCGAACAAGCAGATCACGACCGCGGAAGGCGGCCTCGTGGTCACGAATCATGACGCCGGCGCGGACATGGTCCGCTCCCTGCGCAATCAGGGACGCGCCGTCGGCGACACTTGGCTGGCGCATACCTACCTCGGTTATAATTACCGTATGGATGAGATGAGCGCCGCCCTGGGCGCCGCGCAGATGAAGCGCATCGACACCCTGATCGCCAACCGCGCGCAGGTCGCGGAATGGTACCGTGAGGAGCTCGCGGACAACGAGAATATCGAGCTGCCGCACACCGCGGAGACCACCACCCGCGACAGCTGGTTCGTGTACGTCATCCGTGTCAAGGACGCGGAACGCCGCGACGAGATCAGCGCCAAGCTCAAGGGCCTCGGCATCCCGGTCCGCCCGTACTTCTCGCCGATCCATCTGCAGCCTTACATGCAGGAGAAGTTCGGCTACACCGAAGGCAGCTTCCCGGTCACCGAAGACTTGGGACGCCGCGGTCTTGCCATTCCGTTCTCCGGCAAGATGACCCGTGAACAGGTCGCCGCCGTCGGCGCGGCCCTTCGCCAGGTCTTCTAAATCATGGAACAAAACGAGTCCGGTTACAGTTTCCCTCCGGCGCGCGGCAAGGGCATTGCCCTGCATCTCGCGCTGTGCCTGCTCTTGATCGGGCTCGAAGTTTTTTTGGTGATCAGCTTCGCGGTATCGCAGGTCGGCCTCCAGTACTTCCTGCTGCTCATCGCCATGCTGATCTTAGCCGTCCCGCTGGTGTTTCTGCTCTACCGTCTCTACAGCCTGATCTTCTCCTCGTATGATCTGCGCCGCGACGGACTGCACATCCGCTGGGGACAGCGCCGCGAGGTCATCCCGCTGAACGCGGTGGAGTGGATCCGCAGACCGCAGGACATGACCTGCGATGTGCCGTGGTCGGTGCTCCCCATGCCCGGCGCGTATCTCGGCACCGTCCCGACGAAGGACGGCCTCACCTTTGAATTTCTGGCGTCCGACACGGAGACGATGCTCTTCCTCGGCACCTCGCGTTATATTTACGCCATCTCCCCCGAAGACCCGGACGAATTCATGCTCGGGTTCGAACGGGTTCTGCAGCTCGGGGCGCTGGACAACGTCCGCTGGGAGTCGCGCCGCCCCGCGAATTGGGTCATCGAGGCCTGGAAGGATAAACCGGGGCGGATCTGCTCCATCGTCTCCATCAATCTGCTGACGCTGCTCTTCATTTTCGTCGGCTCCCGCTTTGATGTGAACCGCACGGTCTCCCTCTCCTTCTCGCCGCTGGGCGAACCGACCGAGGAACTGAGCGCGGTGAACATGCTGGTGGTGCCGTTGAGCGCGGTCATCATCTGGGCCGCGGGCTCCGTTCTCGGACTGCGATTGTACCAAAACGCGGACTGCCGGCGCACCGCGGAGTTCGTCTGGGGCGCGACGGCCGCTGCCATTCTGCAGTGCCTGATTGCCGCGGTACTGATCTTTTAGACTGAATCTTAAGGAAACTTATGAAGAAGCTTAAAGAAAAGAAATACATCCTCGTCCTCATCCCGCTGGCGGCGTTCGTGCTCTTCTCGTACGGACTGCTGCTGAACAAGCTCGGGTTTTACTGGGACGATTGGCCGTATGAATGGACGCGGCTGGCGGTGGGCTACGAAGGCTTGCTGCGGCATTTCAGCTTCAGCCGTCCGGTGGCGGGGCAATTGCATAACATCGCCATCCTCATCAACAACGGCTCCCCGCTCATCGCGCAGATTTACGGCCTCGTGATGCAGGTCTTCGGCGGCTTCTGCCTCGGGCTGCTGATCCATGAGACCTGGCGGGGGAAGACCTTCGCGGCCGTGCTCGGCGCCCTGCTCTTCACCGCTTATCCCGGCTTCACCATGCGCCCGATCGCGGTCAACTTCAGCTTCTCCTTCTTCCTGATGGGGATGCTGAGCCTTTCTTTTGTGCTCTCCATCCGCGCCGCCCGTTCTCCGAAACGCCGGGTACTGCGCATTATCCTCGCCGCCCTGATCGCGCTGGTGAACCTCTTCGCCTCGGAATACTTCTTCCTCCTCGAACTGCTGCGTCCCTTCTTCATCGCGGCGGCCCTCGCGGATGAAGACACCCCGCGGAAAGACCTCGTCCGCGCCTCCCTGCGCTCGGTGATTCCGTTCGCGGGCGTGTTCCTCTGCGGCGCTGCCTATCGGATGTTCTTCAACAAGACACAGACCCTGCATTACGAGTTCAAGCTCCTCACCGACTTCAAGGCATCCCCGCTGTCGACGGTGCTTGAATACATCGGCGGGATGTTCAAAGACAGCTTCCGCGTGGTCTTCGAGGGATGGGGGACGGTGTTCGAGTTCCCGAACAAAGACGAGTTCGGCGCCCGTTCGACGCTGGTCTTTTTCCTGATCTGCGCGGCCGTCTGCGTCGTGAGCGGCGTGTTCCTCTTCCTCTTCCGCAAGGCGCGGGACGGGAAGACGCGGCAGGACCTTGAGATGATCGGCATCGGCGTTCTCGCCATTCTCCTCGCGGGCCAGCCCTTCTGGCTGACGGAGAGCCCCATCAACTTCATCTTCCAGAACGGCCGCTACACCCTGCCGTTCATGCCGGGCATCAGCCTGTTCCTGGCCGGCATCCTGGACCTCATCACCCGTCCGCGGATCGTGCCGGTCGTCCTCGCCGCGGTCTTCATCGGGCTCGCCGCCGGGCATCTCTTCTACACCGGCAACGAATACCGCCGCGACTGGACATTGACGAAGGACTTTTTCAATCAGCTCAAATGGCGCGTGCCGGACATTGAGGAGAACACCGTCGTCGTGACCAACGTCCTGCCGATCCGCTTCTCCACGGATAACTCCCTGACCGCCCCGCTGAACTGGATCTACGCCGACGGATACGAAGACGACCGCATCCCTTACATGCTGTACACCGACACCAAGCGCGAGAACACCCTCAGCGGACTGACCGCCGGCAACGAGGTATTCCAGGAATACCTGACCGGGCAGTTCTACGGCAATACGGATGATATGATCGCCGTCTACTACAACGCCCCGGGCTGCGTTCACGTGCTGGACCCGGAGGTGGACGTTTACAACCGCATGATCCCGGAGATCGACCGGACCTCCGCGGAGCTGAACAATTACGACCGCATCATCACCGACGCGGAATATGAACCGCTGCCGGAGAAGCAATTCGGCGCGGAACCCGCGCACGGCTGGTGTTATTATTATGAGACCGCGGACCTTGCCCGTCAGAAAGAGGACTGGGAAAGCGTCGCGGAGCTGGGCGACACCGCGTTCGCCCTTGACGATCACCCGAATGACCCGATGGAGCGCATTCCCTTCATCGAGGGATACGCCCACGCCGGGCGGCTTGAGGATGCCATCGCGCAGACGGAAGCCGCCATGGAGACAACCCCTGTCATGAATGACCCGCTCTGCGCCCTGTGGCGCCGCATTGACCGCGAGACGGGCGGGAACACACTTGAGACGGAGCTGAGCGGCCTGCTCGACTGCTCCGCGCTTGGAGGAACAGCCAATGAATGAAAATCCCCGCGTCCTGCTGATCTGCCTGACCCGCCGCGGCGGGCTGCTGCAGTTCAATGACTGTCTGGCGAAAAGCCTCAGCCAAATCCTTCCTGTGCGCGTGATCTGCGCGAAGAACGCCCAACATGACTTTGACCTCGACGGCGTTGACCTGCAGACGATCGACACCGGTGAGGGCAAGAAAGGCACGATCACGAAGCTCTTCAGCTCATCCACATGGGAGGAGCTGCGCCGCCTCAGCGAGGAATTCAACCCCGACATCGTGCACGTCACCTCCGCCCAGGAATGGAATCCCAAGCTGGGACGCTTCATCAAGGAAACATTGAAAAAGCCGCTGGTGTACACCGTTCACGACGTGGTCCATCATAAAGGGACGCCCCTCTACATCCGAATCACCGAATCCATCTTCCGCCGCATGCCGGACGCCTTCGTCGTCCTGACCGAGCAGGCGAAGTCCCTTCTCGTGGAAAAGGGCGCCCCGGCGGAAAAGATCCTCGTCGTCCCGCACGGCGTGTACGACTTCACCAAATACAAAAGCCCCTTGAAGCCGCGGAATGAGATCCTTTTCTTCGGCCGCATTTCTCCCTACAAGGGTATTGGCGTCCTGCTCGACGCCGCGTGTCCGCTGACGGAAGAGTTCCCCGAATGGCAGCTCATCATCGCGGGAGACGGCGACATCGACCCCTACCTTGACAAGATGGTCCACGAGGGTGTCTGCGTGGTGAACAAGTTCCTGGACACGAAAGAAGTCGGGGATTACATGAGTCTGTCGTCGATCGTTGTCCTGCCGTACCTCTCCGCCACCCAGTCCGGCGTGATCCCGATCGCCTTCTCCTTCGGAAAGCCCGTGATCGCCACCAACGTCGGCGGCATCCCGGACATGATCAAGGACAACGAAACCGGCCTCCTCGTCCCGCCGAATGACGTCAAGGCTCTCCGTGAAGGCCTGCGCCGACTGATAACCGATCCCGAGCTCCGCAAACGTCTCGGTGAGGCGGGGAAGCGCTTCGCCGAGGAGAACCTCGGCTGGGATGCCATCGCGCAGAAGCACGCCGACTTTTATAAGGAACTGGTATGACCTGGGTCGTGTCCGTATTGATGAGCGCGCTCGCCGTTTTCGG
>CAVCBG010000072.1:0-6475 GCA_963600285.1 Anaerovoracaceae bacterium | reverse complement strand
TCGCTTCCCTTATCGAGCGCTTTTCTATTGACTATTGACTATTGACTATTGACTATTGACTTACTTACAGAATCACGACCAAGCTCACAATCAGAACCGCCAGCACGGCGAGCACGCCGCAGCCGCCGGAGCGGCGGGCGGTTTGCTGGGGACGGGGACCGCGTTGGGAGTTCGGGCGGCGGGAGCCGCCGGGGGCGACGTTGGGGTTGCGCATGCCGCCGCCGTTGAAGTTCTGCGGGCCGCGGTCCATACCGCGGTCGCGGGGCGGTTCGGGGGGACGGCGATTGCCGTTATTCATGGAGCTGCCAACGGCGGCGCCGGCTACGGCGGCGGCGCCGGTGATCAGGGAGCTCACCAAGGATGACGCCTTCTCGACCGGGTCGTTGATGACGATCTTCTCACCGGAGGAGGTGTTGATGGTGATGTTCTGGTCCTCGGTGTCGTCAAGATTGACCTCGATCGGCTTCTTCTCTTTCAGGGATTCGGCATAGGCCTCGGCTTCCTCTTTCGCGGTCTCGCGGGGATCAACGGATCCTTCCGGGATCGTGTCTTCGGAGAAGCCCATCCCGCAGTAATCGCAGACCCGGTTCTCGGGCGCGTTCGGCGCGCCGCAATGTGTGCATTCTTTCATTTCGCTTCCCTCTCAATTGCTCTAAATCAATTCATTCTGATTCGGGAAAATCAGCTCTTCACAGAAGAATTGCTTCCCGTCGGTTACATAGCCGTAATAAACTTCAATCTGCTCCGTGCCCGCGGCGTAAAACTCGAGCCGCCCTTCCTGAAGGATCCAACGAAGTTTGGTGTCGTCGGCTTCCGAAATGTAAAACACCGCTTTGGCCTGCTCATCCTCGACGATGACGATGCCGTATGAAAAGCCGCGGTAGGCGGGATGCTGCGGAACGCGTTCGATATCAAAAATACGAAGATAAAGATCGTCAAGTTCCATATTCCCCTCCGCTCAGCAGGATGGGAACCGCAGCAGCAGGTTCTCGAGCAGCAGCTGGAGGTTGACGTTGGCGTTCAGGTAGGCGATCATTCGGTTCACTTCGCTCAGGCAGACGCGGAAAGTCTCGGGCGAACCTTTCGCCGCGGCTCGGGCCAGCTCATCCTTCAGCGTCAGGAAGCTGATCGGCTGCGAATCCGGGTCGTCGGCCGCGGAGAGGAGCATGAGGTCGCGGAACAGCGACTGCCAGATCTGCAGGGTCTCGCGCAGGGCGGGGCGTTTGCGGATGTCCTTGAACTCCGAGGCGTAGGCGAAGCGCTTCACCGTGTCCTCCCCGAGAAGTTCCAGACCGTCGGAGGCGATGGAAGTCATGTGCTCGACCTTGTCCGGGTCGTCGGCCAGGCGCAGGGCATAGCCGGCGCGGCCCGCGGAGAGGTGGGCGAGGATCTTCGCCTCGTCGGGCGCGATCCCGCGGGTCTCGGCAAGCTTCTCCGCCAACGCGCTCAGGGACATCGGGCGCAGGCGGATGACTTCGCAGCGGGAGCTGATCGTCGGCAGCAGGGCGTTTTCGTTGCTGGCCGTCAGCAGCAGCTTCGAGAGCTCCGGCGGTTCCTCGAGGGTCTTCAGCAAGGCGTTCTGGGCGTTGACGTTGGCTTCCTCAAAGCGGAGGAAGAGCGCGGTGCGGTACGGGGCGGAGTAGGGCTTCATGTTGAGGCTGCGTTGAATCTCACGCACGGTGTCGATTTTCAGCATCTCGCCCTGCTCGGCGGATTGTCCGATGAAGAGGTCCGTGTGCTGAAGGCGGTCGATATTCCGGCAGTTGTAGCATTCGCCGCAGAACTCACCCGCGGCGGGCGGGTTCTTGCAGTAAAGCGCCTTGACGAAGCACAGCGCCAGCGTACGCCGGCCGATGCCCGGCGCGCCGGTGAAGAGATACGCGTGACGGGTCATACCGCCCGCGATATGCTTCTTCAGAAGGCTCTCAGCCCATTCGTGACCCCAAACGTTCCAACTCATTTCTTCGCTTTGGCCTTATTGTTCGCGTTCTTGGCCTTGCCCTGTTCGGCGGGCTTGGCGTCGGATTTCGTTTCCTCGGCCGGCGCGGCTTCAACGCGCGGCGTGGTCGTCATCATGCTGACGGTCGGCACGGCCTTGAACATATGCTCGACCACCGACTGACGGATGTCATTCAGCAGCTCGGAGAAGAGCTCCGCGGCCTTGGTCTTGTACGCCACGAGCGGATTGCGCTGGGCGTAGCTCTCCATGCTGATGGAGACGCGGAGGCCTTCGATCTGGGTGAGGTAATCCACCCACTGCTTGGAGATGGACTGCAGGAAGACCTGGCGGTTGACTTCATTCTGAACGCGCTTGCCGAGGGCGGCGCGGACCTTCTCAACGTCCTCTTCCGGCATGTCAACAGGAACGATGGCCTTGACCTTCTCGTATTCCTCATCGCCGATCTCGGAGACCAGCTGCTCTTGGCGCTTGCCGGTCATCTGGTCGAGGGTGTAGTTGGCGGAGCGGATGCGGGACCAGTCGATCTTCCCGAAGATGTCGCGGAGGCCGTCCTCCGCTTTGATGTAGTGATCCCAAATCAGCTGACGGAGCTGCGGGCGTTCCATATTCTCAAGCAGGGTGCCGCAGTAGAAGATGAAGTTCAAGCGGCGGAAGCGGCGGGATTCCTTCTTATGCGTCTGGTTGTTGAAGGAGACGCGTTCGTCGAGGCTCATCACGGCAAGGAGGGATGCCCAGAGCTTGTCGCTGATCTCCTCGGCCTTGTAGGCGGAGAGGAAATTCGTCAGGTCCGTGCGGATGCGGTCGCCGCTTCCGTACAGACGTTCGGCACGGCTGACGTAACCGTCCTGAACCGCGTCGAGGGCCTTCTCCTTGAAGGTGTCCCAGTCGCCGGCTTCAATTGCGTCCGCCGGGGCGGTGTAGTCGCCTTCCATGCGCTTGGTGATGGTCAGGTTGACGCGGGCGCGGAAGTTATCCCACAGCAGCTGCTCCAGCTGTTCGCGCATGTCATTGAGGACGTCTTCGTCCCCTTCGGCAAGGCGGCGCTGGGCGTCGTTCGAGAGTTTGAACTGCACGCGGGCGAAGCTGTTCGCGTCGGCCAATACCTCCGCGGGCTTCAGGCTCTCAACCACCTGACCGTCGGCAGCGGCGTCCTTGATCTCCTTGAGCTTGTTCTCAAGCGTCTCGTTGAAGAGGTCGAAGTTGGCTTCGCTCTCCTGCAGGCGGGCGGTATAGGATTCGCGGGCGTTGTCAATGATGGCCTCCATGATGGAGAGGCCGGCTTCGTTCTCGACCTTGTAGGCATCCCGTCCGAAGCTGACGAGGCCTTCAATGAGGTCGTCCTTCTCCGGCGCGGTGCCGATGCGGTTCTTCAGGTCGGCGATGATCATCTGCTGCGAGAAGGAAGGCAGGAAGAGCTTATCAAGCTCCATCGTCGGCTGCACGGTGTCAAGATAGGCCGCGAGCTTCCATTTTTCCTCCGACTGCGCCTTGTCCAGACGGTTGTCGAGGTCCGTGCTCAGCATGGCGAGAATGTCCTCGCTGAGGTCATCCTTGAGGAAGGCCTGGTCGCGCTGGGCGTAAATGCGCTGACGCTGGGTATTGAGAACGTCGTCGTATTCGAGTGTATGTTTGCGGACGTCGAAGTTCGTGCCTTCAACGCGTTCCTGCGCCTGTTCAACGACGCGCGAGAACATGTTGTGCTCGAGCGGGATGTTCTCGTCGAAGAGGTTGATGCGCTTGAGCATGCTCTCCAGCTTCTCGCCGCCGAAGAGACGGACGATCTCGTCCTGCAGGGAGAGGAAGAAGCGGGAGGAGCCGGGGTCGCCCTGGCGGGCGGCGCGGCCGCGCAGCTGGTTGTCGATTCGGCGGGACTCATGCCGTTCGGAACCGATGACGTGGAGGCCGCCGAGGGCGCGGACCTTGACCGAATTCTCGTAATATTCAATGTAAGTCTTGATCGACTCTTCGTAAATGCCGTACTCCTCCGGGGAGAGCTTCTTGGCCGCGTTATAGCGTTCCTCGAGGGTCATGTTGTACGGGTCGGAGCCGTCTTTGGCGAGGGCGCGGTTCGTGTCGCGGAGGACGTCTTCGCTCAGCTCACCGCCGAGCTTGATGTCAACACCGCGGCCGGCCATGTTCGTGGCGATGGTCACGGAGCCGAAGGCACCGGCCTTGGCGATGATCATACCTTCCTCGTCGTGCTTGCGGGCGTTCAGCACCTGATGCGGAATGCCGCCGTTCGCGGCTTCCAGCAGACGCGGATAATCCTCTTCCGTCAGGTTGAGGTCCTGCAGCAGGAGCGCTTTGTTGCCCTCGTCCTCAATGGCGAGCTGGAGTCCGAGCTCACGCGCCATCGGACGGAGGTCCGCGGCCTGGATGTTCTGCAGCGGCTTATTGAACTGCTCGAAGTCGCGGAGCGGCTCGTCGAGGTCTTTGATGCCGTTCTTGTTCATGTACGCGCGGCGCATCATCTGAATCTGCATCAGCCGGCGCAGCGGTTCGCGGGAAAGGCGCCCGGAGAGGAACTCCGAGTGTTCGACGGAGGCCGTGCCGATGAGCAGCGGACGGCCGATGATCCAGTTGCGGAGGATCTCCCAGGTGATGGCGCGGAACTTGGCTTCCTCGGAGCGGTAGATGACATCCGGGTAGTCCTTGCGTTTGAAATAGAGCGCCTTGTCCGGCTGTTTCGGGTCGGCGTAATAGGTGTATTTGTAACCGTCCTCGTCCTTGGCTTCCTTCTCAACGAGGGCGCTGCCCTTCTGGCGGGCGGTGTATTCCAGGTTCGTCGGGATGGGGATGACGTCGAGGTGGTAGATCTTATAGAACTCTTCCTTCTCCGTCAGGGCGGTACCGGTCATACCGCAGATCTTGTCGTACATGCGGTAGTAGTTCTGGAGGGTGATCGTGGCGTAGGTCACGTTCTCCGGCTCGACCTTGACGCCTTCCTTGGCTTCAATGGCCTGATGGAGGCCGTTCGACCAGCGGCGCCCGGGCATGAGACGGCCGGTGAAGGTATCGACGATGACGACCTTGCCGCCCTGCACGAGGTAATCCTTGTTGCGCTTGAAGATGAATTCCGCCTTCAGCGCCTGTTCGAGGTAGGACATCATCCGTTCCTGTTCGATGGTGACTTCCTCCGGGCGGGAGGGATCGCGCAGGACCATGCCGAGGAGCTCTTCCACGTGGTCGAGGCCGTTGTCATTCAGGTAGACGTTGCGGTCCTTTTCGGAGATTTCGTATTCATCCGGGCGGAGGGCCTTGACGACCTTCGCCATGCGGTAGTATTCTTCCACGTCGTCCGAGGCGGGACCGGAGATGATCAGCGGGGTGCGGGCTTCATCAATGAGGACGTTGTCGACTTCATCGATCACGGCGTAGGCGTGGCCGCGCTGGACGCGGTCCTCGAGGCGCATGACCATGTTGTCGCGCAGGTAGTCGAAGCCGAATTCGGAGTTCGTGCCGTAGGTGATGTCGGCGTTGTAGGCTTCCTTGCGGGGGACCATGCGCAGCTGATCCTGATCCTCATGCGCCGAGCGGACGGAGGTATCGACGATGAAGGCTTTTTTGCCGTTGTCGGTGCGGGCGGCCATCTGCAGCACGCCGACGCTCAGGCCGAGGAAGTTATACACCGGCGCCATCCAGCGGGCATCGCGGCGGGCCAGGTAATCGTTGACGGTGACGAGGTGCACGCCTCGGCCGGTCAGCGCGTTCAGGTAGACCGGGAGCGTTCCGACGAGGGTCTTGCCTTCACCGGTGCGCATCTCCGCGATGTTGCCGGCGTGAAGGGCCATACCGCCGATCATCTGCACGTCGTAATGGCGCAGTCCGAGGACGCGCTTCGAGGTCTCACGGACAACGGCGAAGGCCTCCGGGAGAATTTGGTCGGTCGTCTCGCCGTTCTGAAGGCGGCGTTTGAATTCGTCTGTTTTGGCTTTGAGCGCGTCGTCGCTCAGCTGCTCGTATTGGGATTCGAGGATGTTGATATCGGCGACCCGCTTGATGTAGGCGTCGCTCTGCTGCTTGATAGGATCAAGGCCCAGTGCTTCTTTGATTTTTTGAAACATACAGCCCCCTGTATTCGATAAAATTCCATTCTTAAATATACCACAGATGGCACGGCAGTTAGGAGTGAGGAGGGAGGAGTGAGGAGTTATAACACTTTTCTTATATTTCTCCTTGCTCTGCCGCTTTACGCTTCCTACTTACGACGGGGCGCTGCCCCGGCGGTCAACTCCTCACTCCTAACTCCTCACTCCTAACTTTCTTTTCGGGTATAATCCCGATACGGAGGGCGTTTTTATGGATAACAAGAAATTGATTCTCTGCTGTGTGATCGGCATTATCGGCGGATTCCTCGCGCCGTATCTTTTTGATGTGAATAAGAACTCCGGCCTGACCGTCGGCTTAGTCGGCGGGCTGGTGATCGGCTTCGTGTGGGAGTGGATTGAGATGCGCCGAAAAGGCATCAAAGGCAATCCCTTCGCGGTGATCATCAATAAGTCGGATAAGCCGGAT
>CAVCBG010000071.1:0-6556 GCA_963600285.1 Anaerovoracaceae bacterium | reverse complement strand
CCGAAAGCGTGTGAAGATTAGTGAAAAAAAGTATTAATGAACGGCGCACGCCGCCTCGGACCGAGGAAAACTATTAAAACCGGATCGGCAAACCGGTCCCGTTGTTCGGAAGATCAATGTTCGGCGGGGATGAAATTCGCGATAGGATTTCACCGGATCATTTCGGCCCTTTATTGTTAGACATTGTTGACTAAAAAATTTACTAAACAAAATAATAAAAATTTACTTGCACGTTTGCGCTTCGTGAAGCCGCATTCCCGGGATTGGCGCGGCTGTACGCTCAAATTTGGCGCTTTGACAAAGCTCACAATTTGTCATAACGGATACCTTACTTTTGTCGTATTGCTTTAAAACGGCTTTCAAGTATACTCTTAAGTGTAACGATTTACTGAAATTTTATAAAAAAATTTAGTGGACTATGAACGGAAAAACTCGCATCAAAGACATCGCGGAAAGAGCAGGGGTTTCGCCCTCGACTGTTTCGAATGTGCTGAATAATCGGAAGGGAGCCTCCCCCGAGAACACGAAGCGCATTCTGGAACTGGCGGCGGAGCTGAACTACACGGTGCCGGCGGCTTCGGAAAACCGGGGCCACGTCCGCCTCGTTTTTGCCCGCAAGCACGGCCTTGTCCTGATGGATACGCAGTTTTTCGTGGAGCTGACCGCCGGAGTTGAGGAAGAATGCCGGAACCATAATCTTGATCTGATGATCACGAACATCCGCATGGACGGCTCCGTCGAGTGCCTCGAGCAGATTCAAAAGATCTGCGCGGAGAACTGCGCGGGCATTATCCTCCTCGCGACCGAGCTCCCGACCGAAGAAATCAAAAGCTTCGCGGACTGCTGCTCCCCGCTGCTGATTTTGGACAACAGCGCGCCGCATCTTCCGTTCAACACGGTGGCCATCCATAATAAGGAAGCCGGCTACCAGGCCGCCAAGCAGCTGATTGACGCCGGGCACCGGCGTATCGGATTTATCGGCAGCCGCCCGACCTTCAATAATATGGATGAACGCCGCGTGGGCTTTCTCGCCTGTCTTGAAGAGAACGGCCTCACGCTGAAAGAAGAAGACGAACTCTATCTCACGCCGACCATTGACGGCGCGTACGCGGACATGGACGAGCTCCTGAAAGCCGGGAAACGCTCCCTGCCGACCGCGATCTTCGCCGCGAACGACATCATCGGCATCGGCGTGATGCGGGCCATGCTCCGTCACGGCATCAAGCTTCCGGATGACGTTTCGATCATCGGGATGGATGACCTCTCCATTTGTACACTTGTTACGCCGGAGCTCTCCAGCGTACACGTGCCTAAGAATCTGATGGGGAGAGCCGCTGTTCATCTGTTATTGAATGAAAGCAGCGGAGTGCTCAAAACGTTTGTGGACATTTTCCCGGTAAAACGCGCGAGCATACGACAAATTGGTAAATAAATGCGCGATCGCATTTAATAATATTTTATAAGGAGTTACAAAATGAAAAAGCTTGCTGTACTTCTGTTGGCTGTCGTTATGGTTTTGAGCTTCAGCATCACCGCGATGGCAGATAATGGCACGATCGTGATCATCACCCCGAGCCATTCCAATCCGTATTTCAAGACCGTTGCCGATGCCGCTTCCGCGAAGGCTGAAGAACTCGGCTACACGGCGAAGGTCATCCAGCACGATGATGATCCGACCAAGCAGGATGAAGCTTTCGAAACCGCTATCCAGATCGGTGCGAAGGCCATCATCTGCGATAACGCCGGTGCCGACGCTACCGTTGCTGCTGTCCAGAAGGCTAAGGCCGCGGGTATCCCGACCTTCCTCGTCGACCGTGAAATCTCCACCACCGGCGACGCTGTTGCCCAGATGGTTTCCAACAACTTCCAGGGCGCTTCCCTCGTTGCTGAATACTTCGTCGAACTGATGGGCGAAGAAGGCGGCTATGTTGAATTCCTCGGTAAGGAATCCGACACCAACGCCGGCGTCCGCTCCGCGGGCTTCCACGATGTGATCGATCAGTATCCGGACATGGTCCTGCTTGATCAGCAGACCGCGAACTGGGAACAGACCGAAGCTTATGACAAGATGGAATCCGTTATCCAGGCTCTCGGCGCCGAGAACATCAAGGGCGTCATCTCCGGTAACGACACCATGGCCATGGGCATCATCGAAGCCTGCTTGAAGGCCGGCATGACCGACGTCATCGTTATGGGCTTCGACGGCTCCAACGACGTTCGCGACTCCATCCTCCGCGGTGAGATCAAAGCCACCGGCCTCCAGCCGATCGCTTACATCTCCGAACAGGCTGTCATCCAGGCTGATGAATACATCAAGACCGGTGAGTCCAAGTACGAAGAAAAGCAGCTGATGGACTGCGTCCTCATCAACGCTGACAACGCCGATAAACTCGACAACTTCGCTCTTGCTGAGTAATTCACCTAACTCTCTTGGGTAATTGTGAAGACCGGTTTCGACCGAAACCGGTCTTCCGCTAAAAATCGGAGGGTGTCCCGCGGTGTTCCGCGGAGATAACCGCAGGATGCTTTCCGATACCAAAGGAAAACGAAAGGGGCTGTGTTCTGTAATGAAAAAAAATCTGCCTGTTATTATCATTGCTGTTGTATTGATCATTGTGGCGGCCTGCGTATGCCGGGTCACGGTGATCCCGGATGAAGAGCCGCAGACGGTCGTCAACGAAAGCGGCGAAGTCGTCGTGGTCGAAGAGATGTCCGTTGCCGAGCAGTATTGCGCAGACAACTGGGACACGAAGATGGTTCCGACTCTTGAAGAGAAGGCTCAGCCGGTTGAAGTGATCGTTGAAGCCGTGAAGGCTGATTTCGACGGCGCGGGCGAGCAGTACGGAACACGCGCGAATGAAACCAGCGCCTGGAACTACAGCGTGAAGGGCCCGGCGAAGGTGGTCGGCATTGAATCCGCCGAAAAGGCGACCAAGACCCGCCTGCTGCTGGATGTCGCCCCTTACGACGGCGAAGCCGACTGCAAGCTTCAGGTCTCCACGATTCTGAAGACCAACGCCATCCGTGACTCCGTGGGCTTCCTGCACCTGGATGACTTCAAGGATCAGGTTGAATTCGCTGAACTGACCAGAGTCTTCAGCGCGAAGATTCAGGACACCGTCATCTCCAAGATCGAGGATGTCAATGCCCTTGACGGCAAAGAAATCGACTTCGTCGGCGCTGTTGCCCTGACAAAGCTTGAGGACCCGGATGACATGCTGATCATCCCGGTGGAATTATCTGTGGTGGGAGACTGACATGGAAGAAACGTTACAGCCGATTATGCAGGCGGTAAACATCACAAAGGTGTATCCCGGCACAACGGCTCTAAAAGATGTTGATTTTGATATCTATCCGGGTAAAGTCAACGTCCTGATCGGTGAAAACGGCGCGGGGAAATCCACGTTGATGAAGATCCTCGCCGGGATCGAACAGCCGACAGAGGGGAAGATCCTGCTCAACGGGAAGGAAATTCATTTCGCCAACACCCGCGAAGCGGCCGCCCAGGGCATCGGCATCATCCATCAGGAACTGGCTTTCTACAAGGATATGACCGTCGCGGACAACATGTTCGCGGGGTGTGAGATCAGCCGCTTCGGCGTGATCGACCGCAAAGAGCAGGAAAAGCAGGCGCGGAAAGTCCTTCTCGACCTTCAGCAGGACATCAACCCGAAAGAGACGATGCTGAACCTGCGTGTAGGCCAGCAGCAGGTCGTTGAGATCGGCAAGAAAATGCTGAACCCGCTGCACGTGCTGATCATGGACGAACCGACTTCCTCGCTTTCCAACACCGAGGTCGAGTCCCTCTTCAAGCTGATTGAGGATCTGAAAAAACAGGGCCTCGCGATCATTTACATCTCTCACCGTCTGGAAGAGATCATCCGGATCGGGGATCACGTCACGATCCTGCGTGACGGACACCGCGTTGCCGACGCCGACGTGAAGGACATTGATGTGTCTTGGATCGTCGAGCGGATGGTCGGCCACAGCCACCTCGATATCGAGAAGCCGCCGTATCTCGGCGAGCCGGAAGAGGTGCTGAAGGTTGAGGATTACTGCCTGCCCCGTATGGGCGGCGGCTGGACCGTGGATCACGTCTCGTTCTCACTGAAGAAGGGCGAAGTCCTCGGCATCTACGGCCTGATGGGCGCCGGGCGTACGGAGCTCGTGGAATCCCTGATGGGGCTGCATGATGAAGCGACCGGCATGATGTACGTCTGCGGCGAGCCGGTGAAGAAGCCGACCGTTGCCGAACAGATCAAGCGCGGTATGGTTCTGGCGCCGGAAGACCGTCAGAAAGACGGCCTCGTTCAGACCATGTCCATTTCCGATAACGCACTGCTGACGAGCATCCCGCGGTTCACGAAGAACGGCGTGATCAACCGTAAGAAGTGCGACCAGTCGGTCAAGGATATCGTCAAAGACCTGCAGATCAAAGTCTCCGACGTCAACCATCTGATCACCTCCCTTTCCGGCGGCAACCAGCAGAAAGTCGTCATCGGGAAGTGCGTCATGGCGCAGGCGAAGATCTTCATGATGGATGAACCTTCCCGCGGTATTGACGTAGGCGCGAAGACCGACATTTTCCGCCTGATGCGCCGCTTCGCCTCCGAAGGCCAAGGCGTCATCTTTGTCGGCAGCGAATTGAAGGAAATTATGATGGTCTGCGACCGTGTTCTTGTCATGTCGAACGGCAAGATCACCGCCGACCTGAGCGGAGATGAAATCACGGAAGAAGCGCTGGTCAAGGCCTCTGCCGCGAACCTGAAAACCGGTTTACAAAATAATAAAGAAGAAGCAATCGAAGAGGGAGTTCTGTCATGAGTGAGAAAAGTGTAAAGAAGGGTGAATTCAACAAGAATACACTGCTGATGGTGCTGTTGAAAGGGCGTACGTTTATTGCCCTGATCGTGCTGCTGATTTACTTCAGCTTCAATGCCCCGAACTTTACGACGGCGTCCTCTGTGATCCTGATGCTGAAGCACGCGTCCATTTACGGCCTGCTGGCCCTGGGTATGTCCATGGTCATCATTACGGGCGGCATTGACCTCTCCGTCGGCGCGGTCGTCGGTTTGGTCGGTATGGTCATCGGCGGTTTGATGATCGAAGGCTTCCGCCTTCCCTGGATCGCCGGCACGATCTATCCGAACGTCCCGATGATCCTGATCGTTGTCTGCATCATGGCGGTGCTGATTGGCTTGATCTCGGGTACCTTGATCTCCTACGTCAATATCCCGGCCTTCATCGCCACCCTCGGCGTCATGTACATCTGCCGCGGCTTCGCGATGCTGAGAAACGGCGGCGCGACCTTCCCGAACCTCTTCGGGTCGGAAGAACTGAACAACCTCGGCTTCGACAAGATCGGCTCCGGTACCGTAACCAGCCTGAACATCCCGTATTCCATTCTCATCTTCCTGGTGATGGCGCTGATCTCCTGGTTCATCATGACCAAGACCCCGCTCGGCAACCAGATCTACGCTGTCGGCGGTAACGAACGGGCTGCTGCCCTTTCCGGTATCCAGACCAAGAAAGTCAAGATCTTCGTCTACATGTTCTCGGCTTTCTGCTCGGCCATCTGCTCCATCATTATGACCTCTCAGCTCCGCGCTGCCCATCCGGCGACCGGTGAATCCTGGGAAATGAACGCCATCGCGGCCGTCGTTCTCGGCGGTACCTCCATGGCCGGCGGTGTCGGCACCATCGGCGGGACGATCATCGGCGTGCTCGTGATCCAGGTCCTGAATGACGGTATGGTCATGATGGGCGTCTCCGCCTTCTGGCAGATGGTTATCAAGGGTGTTGTGATTATCCTGGCCGTCATGATCGATCAGATTCAGAAGAATTTGCAGATGAAGATCGCGCTCCAGGCCCGCAGCAAGTAATTCGGGAGAGTTGATTATGGAAATCAGTGAACTGAAGAAAATCGCGAATCAGCGCCGCGCTGACGCGGTGACAATGATTCAGCGCGCGAATACCGGCCATACCGGCGGCGACATGTCCAGTTTGGATATCATCACCTGCCTGTATTACGACGTGATGGACGTGCGCCCGAATGACCCGGATTATCCGGATCGGGACCGCTTCCTCCTCAGCAAAGGCCACAGCGTTGAAGGTTTGTGGGCTGTGCTTGCGGACAAGGGCTTTTTCCCGAAAGAGAAACTGCGCACCTTCTCCCAGGCCGGTTCCAAGCTGATCGGCCACCCGAACAACGTGATCCCCGGTGTGGAGTTCTGCACCGGCGCGCTCGGCCACGGCCTTCCGATCGGCGTCGGCATCGCGCTCGGCGCCAAGCGCCTCGGCAAGTCGTTCCGCACTTACGTCCTGATGGGCGATGGTGAACAGGCGGAGGGCTCCGTCTGGGAAGCGGCAATGTCCGGCGCCAACTACAAACTGGATAACCTCGTCGCCATCATTGACCGCAACGGCCTGCAGATCAGCGGCAGCACGGAAGACGTCATGGCCCTTGAGGATTTCCACGCCAAGTGGGAAGCCTTCGGCTGGGAAGTAACGGAAGTGGATGGAAATGACATGGCTCAGCTTCATGACTATTTCCATT
>CAVCBG010000070.1:0-6623 GCA_963600285.1 Anaerovoracaceae bacterium | reverse complement strand
AAACCAATACGCGAAACAAAAAGAGACGCCATGCAGGGAACAATCTTCGACATCAAACAGCTTGCCGTTTTCGACGGACCGGGCATTCGGACGACGGTATTCCTCAAGGGATGCCCGCTCCGCTGCCAATGGTGCCACAACCCGGAGGGGCTTTCCTTCATGCCGCAGCTGATGGTATCCCAAAACGGATGCCTGCATTGCGGAAAATGCCGGGAGGCCTGCCCGAGTCCGGAGCATTGCGTCAATTGCGGGAAGTGCGTACAGGCCTGTCCGCTGCGGCTGCGGAAGATCTGCGGAACGCGGATGGAATCCGAGGAGCTGGCGCGGATCATTCTCAAAGATAAAGACTATCTCGCCGCCATGAACGGAGGCGTCACCTTCTCCGGCGGGGAACCGGCGGCGCAGCCGGATTTCCTCCTGGAATGTCTGCGGAAGCTGTCCTCCATGCACAGAGCAATCGAAACCTCCGGTTACTGCGACCCCGGCAAGTTCCGTGAGATTCTCGGGGAGCTGGATTATATCATCATGGATATCAAGCTGGCCGACGGCGAACTTCACAAGCACTATACGGGCGTGGACAACGCGAGGATCCTTGAGAATCTGCGCCAAGTCAAGGAATGCGGGAAGCCGTTCAGAATTCGGATCCCGGTCATCCCCGGCGTCAATGACTTCAAAGAGAACTTCGAGGCGACCGCCGATCTGCTGACGGACGCGCCGACGCTGGAAACGGTCGAGCTGCTCCCTTATCATCAAACGGCGGGCGCGAAATACGAGATGGTCGGCGCCGTCTATCAACCGGAATTCGACACGACGCAGCCGCCGAACATGAACGAACTGCCGTTCAAAGAACGCGGAATCCCGGTCAAATGTCTTTAGCCGCGCGCAACCTTAACAAAATCATCCCGATCATCAAGTCCGAAAGGAAACGGAAAAATGACGAACTATATCCAAACACTGCTCAAGCGTTTTATCGCAGAGAAAGATCAAAAGAATTACAGAATCCCGCCGACAGATCCATACATTTTGGCGGAAACCTATCGGGAAGCGGGCCTCACCGATACGGAGCGGAGCGTCAAGCGCTTGGAATATATGCTCGCGAACGAGAAGCCGCACGTCTATCCGGATGAGAAGATCGCGCTGATCCGCACGGTGTCCACCATTCCCGAAATTCTGACCAAAGACGAATGGGAAGAAAAGAAGAAGACGAATTACATCCACGAGCAGGGCAAGGTCTGCAACATCAACCCGGCGTACATGCTTCTCGTGGGCGAAGGGTTTGACGCGAAGCGCGAGCAGATCAAGGCGCAGTTGGCGAATCCCTGCTCCGAGGAAAAGAAAACCGAGCTGGACGCCATGCTGCGGACGATGGATCTGATCCGGAACTTCGCGGAGAGATACCGTCAGGCGGCCGTTGAAGCCGGCAATCAGACCGTCGCGGACACCCTTTCGAAGATCCCCGCCAAAGCGCCGGAAACGCTGCTGGAGGCGCTGCAGTTCCTGCGGCTGGTTCATTACTGCCTCTGGTGCTCGTTCAATTACCACAACACGCTGGGACGTTTCGACCAATATCTGTATCCCTATTATCAGAAGGATATCGCCGAAGGCCGGCTCACCGATGAGACGGCGCTCGAACTGATCGAGGAGTTCTTCATCTCCTGCAACAAAGACAGCGACCTTTACACGGGCATGCAGCAGGGAGACAACGGTCAGAGTATGGTGCTCGGCGGCCTGAATCCGGACGGAACCGAGAGCTACAACGCGCTCTCCGATCTCTGTCTGCAAGCCAGCCTCGAGCTGAAGTTGATCGACCCGAAGATCAACCTCCGCGTGAACAAGAACACGCCGCTGGAATTGTACGAAAAGGGCACGAAACTGACGCAGCAGGGGCTCGGCTTCCCGCAGTACGCGAATGACGACGTCGTCATCCCGGCGCTGCTGCATTGGGGCTACGACAAAGAGGACGCGTATAACTACGTCGTCGCCGCCTGCTGGGAGTTCATCATCCCGGGGAAGGGAACGGACGTCCCCAACCTCAACACCATGTCCTTCGTCCGCACCATCACGGAGACGCTCGACGGGCTGAAGGACTGCGGGACTTTCGACGAATACCTGAACCTCGTCTGCCGCTCCATTGACGAGCAGGCGGAGAAACTCATGAAGCAGGTCTCGGATATCTACATGGAGCCCGCGCCGCTGATGAGCCTGATGATGGAGAACTGCGTTGAAACCGGGAAGGATGTCTCCAAAGGCAACCGCTACAACAATTACGGATTCCACGGCGCCGGTTTGTCCACCGCGGTGGATTCACTCGCCGCGATCCGGAAATATGTCTTCGAGGACAAAACGATTACCGCCGAGCAGATGACCCAAATGTGCAAGGAGAATTTCAAAGGCCACGAGGAAATTCAGAACATGCTCCGCTATGAAGCGCCGAAGATGGGCAATGATGACGCGCCGACGGATGAGCTCGCCGTGAAGCTGCTGAACCGCTTCGCGGACGCGCTCGAAGGGCATCATAACGACAAAGGCGGCATCTTCCGAGCGGGCACGGGTTCGGCGATGTACTACGTCTGGGACGCGCGGGACACGATCGCGACGCCGGACGGCCGAAGAGCGGGCGAGGAGCTGGCGTGCAACTACTCCCCGAGCCTCTTCATGCGGAGCGTCGGCCCGGTCTCCATTCTGAAGTCTTTCACCAAACCCGATCTGAAGCGGGTCGCGAACGGCGGTCCGCTGACCATTGAGCTGACGGATTCCATGTTCAGGAACGACGAGAGCATTCGCAAAGTCGCGATGTTCGTGAAGAGCTTCATGGATCTGGGCGGCCATCAGATTCAGATCAACGCGGTCAACAAGGAAAAACTGCTGGACGCGAAGAAACATCCCGAGAATTACCGGAATCTGATCGTCAGAGTCTGGGGCTGGAGCGGATATTTCGTCGAGCTGGATGAATGCTACCAGAATCACATCATCAAGCGAATGGAGCTCGCGGTGTAAGCTTCCGCCGACATTCACAGATATAAAAAACCGGAACGGGCAGATCGCCGCGTTCCGGTTTTCATTTCATATGTTGCGATTCGGATCAGAGGCCGAAGATCTTATACGCCTCGCGCATGTTCGCCGTCACCTCCACACCGAACGGGCAGCGGAGTTCGCAGGCGCGGCACTGCTGACATTCGGAGGCGTGATGCGGCAGGGCCTTGTAATGCTCGCGGACGGTCTCCGGGACGCAGCCTTGGGCCTTGGCGAGGTTCAGGAACTTGGTCACCGAGGCGATGTCGATCTTCTTCGGGCAGGGAGCGCAGTGGCCGCAGTACATGCAATGGCCTTTCCAGTTGATGCGCGGGAAGGAAGCGAGCGCCGCGGCGTAGTCGCGTTCTTCATCCGTAGCGGATTCGTAGGCGAGGCAGGATTCCAATTCGTCGAGGCTGTGCGCGCCGCAGGCGATCACGGAGACCGCCGGGCGGGTCAGCGCGTAATGGAGGCACTGCGCCGGGGTCAGGGCTTTGCCGGCGGGGGAGAGCTTGTCGTCGAGCAGGTCGCCGCCGCCGAAGGCTTTCATCACGCTGATGCCGATGCCCTCACGGCTGCAGGTCTCGTAAAGCTGCTGCCGTTCGGGATCCATGTTCGTCAGCACGGCGCTGTAATTGTCGGGGTTCCACAGCTGTTCCACGTCGTCGGTGCCCGGCAGCAGGTCGTAGCAGGGATTCGTGGAGAAGAGCAGGACTTCGATGAGCCCGCGTTCAATGGCGCGCAGCGCGGCGGCGGGGTTGTGGCTGGACATGCCGATATGGCCGATCTTGCCTTCGGCTTTGAGTTCCTTCAGCCAGGGGAAAAGCGGACCGTCGACGATGCGGTCGACTTCTTCGGGCGTGTCGATATAATGGATCATGCCGATCTCAATGTGATCCGTCCCCAGGCGCTCAAGCAGGTCCGCGAACGCGGCCTTGCATTCATCGAGCTTGCGGGAGCACTTATACTGCCCATCCGTCCAGATCGAGCAGACATGGCCCTCGATAATGAATCCCTCGCGGCGGCCTTTGAGCGCGGCGCCGATATGGGAGCGGACCTCCGGGTCGGAGGTGTAAATATCCACAAAGTTGACGCCCGCGGCGATGGCGCGGTCCATCAGGGACACGGCGAAGGCTTCATCTTTGCCGGCGAAGCCCTCACAGCCGAGGCCGATCTCACTGACTTTCAAGCCGGTGTTTCCGAATTCACGATACTGCATCATTCCTCCTTATTTTCCGCTGACTTTGCGGATCAATTCGTCGATATCAAGATCATCATAACACGCGAGCGGCACATCCGCGTCGGTCATGTTTTCGGGCGCGATGGTGTAGGCAATGCCGGCGCAGAGCATCCCGGCGTTCTTCGCCCCGCGCATCCCGCCCACGGAGTCCTCGAACACCACGCAGCGTTCCGCCGGCATATTGATGGACGCGGCGGCGGTCAGATAAACTTCGGGCGAGGGTTTGGAGGGCAGAAGCGCCCCGGAGACGATGTTCGAGAATTTATTGAGGAAGCCGATCGTCTCGAGCGTATGAACGATGGTCGGCAGCCAGGACGTCGAGGCGATTGCCATCGGGCAGCCGCGTTCGTAGAAGCCGTTGAGCACCCGATCCACGCCCGGCAGCATGCGTACGCAATCGCCGCCGCGCTTCACCAGGATCTCCTCGGCGAACAGCAGGTAATCCTTCTTCATCGCCGCCATTTCATCATCGGAGACAGGGCGTCCCGCGTACACGTTGAGCAGGGATTCCACGCTGCGGCCGAAATACTTCGTCCGATACTCGTGACGGAATTCCGCTTCCGGCGGTTTGGGACAGTTGTATTTCTCGAGCAGCGGCCAGTAGGCGGCGTAATACAGCTCAAAAGAGTCAACGATCGTGCCGTCCAGGTCCCAGAGGACGCCGATCTTCTCGGTGGTTTCATTGCTCATGCTATTCTCTCCATAAAGAAACGAACCGGAACGGGCAGTTCGCGCCGCGTTCCGGCATTCGTTTCATTCGATACGGGATTTCCGCATCACTTAGGCTTGTTCTTCGGCTTCGCCTTCGCCTTCCTCGTCATTGCCGCGGTCGCGGAGATGCGGGAAGAGCAGGACTTCACGGATGGTGGAGGAGTCCGTCAGCAGCATGGTCAGGCGGTCAACGCCCATGCCGAAGCCGCCGCACGGAGGCATACCGTAGCGCATGGCGCGCAGATAGTCTTCGTCGATCGGGTTGTTCTCTTCGTCATCCTTGTCATAGGAGCGGCCCATCTCCAGGAAGCGCAGTTCCTGATCGATCGGGTCATTCAGTTCGGTGAAGGCGTTGCAGAGCTCGATGCCCGCGACGAAGCCTTCGAAACGTTCGGTGGTGGTAGGATCTTCCGGCTTGCGCTTGGCCAGCGGGGAGATTTCCCACGGATAGTCGTAGAGGAAGGTCGGTTCGAGGAAGGACGGCTCAAGATAATCGCCGACGAGCTGATCGATCAGCTTGCCGCGGGCCAGGCCTTCGCGCGGCTCGATGCCCTTTTCCTTCATCGCGGCGGCCAGGGATTCGGTATCCGGATAGAGGGCGTAGTCGATGCCGGTCTTCTCGAGGATGCCTTCGCGCATGTTGACGCGGTGCCACGGCTTGCCGAAGTCGCATTCGATGCCGTTATAGGTGAACTTGGTCGTGCCGAGAACCTGCTGCGCGGTGTAGCGGAGCATCTCTTCGACGAAGCTCATGACCTTCTGATAATCGAAGTAGGCGCAGTAGAACTCAAGCTGGGTGAATTCCGGGTTGTGCTTGTAGGAGACGCCTTCATTGCGGAAGTCGCGGCCGATTTCATAAACGCGGTCGAGGCCGCCGACGAGCAGACGCTTCAGATAGAGCTCGAAGGAGATACGCAGGTACAGGTCCTGGTGCAGCTGGTTGTGATGGGTGATGAACGGACGGGCCGCGGCGCCGCCGTAAATCGGCTGGAGGACCGGGGTCTCGACTTCGAGGAAGTCATGGCTGTCGAGGAAGCTGCGCAGGGAGCTGACGATCTTGGAACGCTTGCGGAAGATGTCCTTGACTTCGGGATTGACAACGAGGTCGGCGTAGCGCTGGCGGTAGCGCAGTTCGGGATCGCTCAAACCGGTATGGCGGACGATCTCGCCGTTCACTTCTTCTTCCTTCGCGGCCGGAAGCGGGGAAACGGCTTTCGCCAGCATGCGGATATCGGTCGCGAGCAGGGAAATCTCACCGGACTTGGAGCGCATCAGCGTACCGCGGGCCTCTACGAAATCGCCGAGGTCGAAGAAGTCCTTGAAGAACTGCAGCTTGTCGCCCATCTCGTTGACACGCAGGAAGAGCTGGATGCGGCCGGTGGAGTCTTCAATATGCGTGAAAGCAAGCTTGCCCATGACGCGCAGGCTTCGCATACGGCCGGCGAGGATATATTCCTTGGTGTCGGTTTCGCCGTTCTTCTCGGCGGTTTCGAAGGCTTCGCGGGCCTTCTGAATGGTGCTGTTCACATAAGAACGGGTCGGATAAGGCTCAATGCCGAGTTCCTTTAATTTATTGATCTTCTCTACACGGATTTTTTCAAGATTGTTCAGTTCAGCCATGAATTACCTTCTGTAAAAGTATTATTTGCACATAGTGACC
>CAVCBG010000069.1:0-6678 GCA_963600285.1 Anaerovoracaceae bacterium | reverse complement strand
CTGCTTGAATTCAAGTGGTGGGATAAGAGCATTGATGAAATCAACCGGCTGATTCCGATCTTGACTTGCAGTGATTTGGATAAAGTGAAAGCTGAAATCAAAAAGCAATTAGGCTGACGGTTTGCCGACATACAAGTAAATCGCAATGATCACGCCGCCGAGGATTTCTCCCCGGCGGTATTTTTATGCCCGGAAGGAGGCGGCTTTCATGATCCCGAGGACAATTCCGCCCCGCGTACGATATAATCCTACCAAACCGATGACAAAGGAGGCACATCATGGCATACGATTTGGATCGATTCAAGAAAGCCCAGGCCGAGGATTACGAAACGGCGTTGGAGGAGATCAAGCGTGGACGGAAGGAATCGCATTGGATCTGGTACATCTTCCCGCAGCTGAAGGAGCTCGGATTCTCAAGCACCGCGAAGTATTACGGCATCGACGGGCTTGACGAAGCCAAGGCGTACATGGCGGACGCCGAGCTGCGGCGGAACCTGCTTGAGATCACGGACGCGCTGCTCCGTCAGCCGGAAACGGATATCCACCGCGTGATGGGATACCCCGACGACCTGAAACTCCGCTCCTCCATGACGCTGTTCGAGGCGGCCGCGCCGGATCAATCCGTCTTCGGCGAAGTTTTGGACAAATTTTACGGCGGGGAACGCGACGACGCGACGTTAAAACGATTGGCATAACAAAATCGGTCGGTTTTTGTAATATTTTGTCATGGATTTTGACAAATATCATAGTCTGTTTATGACTTTTGATGTAGAATAATGCGAAATCCAATAGCAAAGGAAGTATAAACATATGGAAAGTCATCTTTATATTCCTGAAGGCTACAAGCCCGCGCTTGATCTTTATGATACCCAGCGCGCCATCACCTTCATCAAAGACGCTTTCCAGAACCAGTTGTCATTGAATCTGGATCTGAAACGCGTCTCGGCCCCGCTTTTTCTCACTCAGGAATCCGGCTTGAATGACAATCTGAACGGCTACGAACGACCGGTCAGCTTTGACATTCCGTCCGTCGGGACCACCGCGGAAGTCGTTCACTCCCTCGCGAAGTGGAAGCGCTGGGCGCTCGGCCGTTACGACTTCCATGTCGGCAAGGGCCTCTACACCGACATGAACGCCATCCGCCGTGATGAAGTCGTGGACAACATTCACTCCGTCTACGTCGACCAGTGGGACTGGGAAAAGGTCATCACCCCCGAGACCCGCACGATCGAGTATCTGCACCTGATCGTCACCGCGATCGTCGGCAGCATCTGCAACACCAACGATCTCGTCCGCGCGCTCTATCCGCAGATCCATGTCGAGCTCAGCCGTAATGTTACTTTCATCACCACCCAGGAGCTTGAGGATATGTACCCCGAACTCACCCCGCGCCAGCGTGAACATGAGTTCGCCCGCGAACACAAGACCATCTTCGTTCAGGGCATCGGCGGCAAGCTGAAGTCCGGCATCCCGCATGACGGCCGCGCTCCGGATTACGACGATTGGGAAATGAACGGCGACATCATCTTCTGGAATGACGTGCTGCAGGATTCCTTCGAGATTTCCTCCATGGGCATCCGCGTCAGCCCCGAATCCCTGGCCCGCCAGCTGAAGCTCGCCGGCTGCGAAGACCGCGCCAAGCTGCCGTTCCACCGCATGCTGCTGAACAACGAGCTCCCGCTCACCATCGGCGGCGGTATCGGCCAGTCCCGTCTGTGCATGCTGCTGCTCGGCTGCGCGCACATCGGCGAAGTCCATTCCAGCGTCTGGCCGGAAGATATGATGAAGCGCTGCGCCGAAGCCGGCATCACCCTGCTCTGATCGGCCGCGCGAATCCATAACGAAAGTCTGAGAATATCAGACCCCTGCCCAAACGGCAGACAACTAATTTTTTCTGTTATTCTTTTATTCTTTTTCTATTGAAACGGCGTGTCTTCGGACACGCCGCTTCAATTTAATTCCCCGGCGGGAAAATAAACAGCGCGCGCGGTTGATGCCGCGCGCGCTGTCAATGTTATTACAGTACGGACTACTCGAAGTCCGCCACGATCCTCAGAATGTCAAAGCCTTCGGCGTATTCGCGTTCGCAGATGCTGCCGTTGCGGATCAGGGTCGCGCGGGTCACTTCGGGCGAGAAATAAGCCTTGCCGGCGTAGGTCTTGTAGCAGGCCAGCGCGGCGAGCTTTTTGTCAACATCGGATTTGTCCACACCGACGAGGAAATCCGGGAAGAAGCCGTAACTGGAGCGGATGACGTCAAAGCCGAGCACCGTGCGCCCGCGGAAGGCGCGGAGGGCTTCCTGCGTCAGGGTCTGATGATCCTGATGGACGTCCGACTTCGTGTGCACGAAAACGATATCCGGCGCCTGTTCATGGACAATGCCGATCATGGTCTCGAGAATGTCCTGACGGCGTTCCTGGAAGCGGCGGGTCTCGAAATCCAGCAGATGCACGTGGTCTTTGGGGACGCCGAGCGTGGCCATGGAGGCGTAATGCTCCGCCGGCAGGCTGCCGAGCAGCGGGTTCTTCTGGTTGTCGGAGAAGGTGTAGCAATGAATATTTGCTTTGCCGGTGATGCGCGCGATCAACGCGCCGCAGCCGAGTTCGATATCATCCGGATGCGCGCCGATGAAGCAGATATTCTTTCCCGAAAAACGCATTCCGCTCATTATTTGGTCCCGATAAATCCGCCGACGACCTTCGTCATCACGAGTTCGCCGTCACGGCTGACGCGTTCATCCGCGATCTTGGTGATGTCGAGGATGAGCTTCTCATATTCGTCCTTGTTGGAGAAGAGCGGGGTCCACAGACGGCGGTCTTCATCCAGGGAGGCGCGGGTGTACGCCACGAACGGGGACGCGGTCTTGAAGGTCAGCGGGTTCTCGAAGATTTCGGTCTTCACGGACGCGAAGGTGTTCTCAATGGCGCCGTAGATCTCGGTGCTGTAGCGGGAGGAACCCGGCATCAGCGGGATCTCCTTGCCGGAGGCTTCGCGGATGATGTCATAGAAGACTTTCTTGTTTTCCGGCATCGGACCGGAGGTGAAGAGGCGGCCGCCCGGCTTCAGGACGCGGTGCATTTCCTTGATGGTGAAGGGGATGTCCGCGGCGTAGTAGATGGCGAAGCAGCAGCTGACGAGGTCGAAGCTGTTGTCATCGAAGGGCAGCGGTCGGTTGAAATCCAGCTGCTGGATCTTGAACGGGTTGCCGAGCTTGCTGTTCTCGAAGCGGGCCTGCTCGAGCAGTTCCTCATTGACGTCGCCGCCGTTGATGTCGGCGTTGCCGTTCAGGTACTTGTAGTAGGACATCAGCTGTTTGCCGCCGCCGCAGGCAACGTCGAGGATCTTCATCCCCGGCTGCAGGTCGAGGACGTCCAGCATCCATTTGTCAATGTCTTTCCCGCCGTATTTGTTGTGAATGTCGATCCGGGTCAGCAGATCGGTCGTGGTCTCTTTGTAGTCGATTTTCGCGGTCATTGGTTCCTCCGTTGTTTTTCTTTTCCTCTATTCTATCATATTCGCGCGGTATGAGAGATGAAGTGTGCAGTCTCACGGGAAATCGGCGCGGTCATATTCAATTATAACCCGCGCCGCGCGTAAGAAATGTATTAAATTTTGGGCGCAGTACGCCTGGGGCAGGACATTCGCGGCCCCGTTCATGGTATAATTTATTACCTTGAATCCGAAGTTTTATAAACTCGTGATTAAAACGGAGGTACGAAAAAATGAGCAGAAAACCTATCGTCGCGCTGGTCGGGCGCCCGAATGTCGGGAAGAGCACGCTCTTCAACCGTCTCACCGGGACCCGCGAGGCGATCGTGGACGACGTCCCGGGGACGACCCGCGACCGACTCTTCGGTCACGCCGAATGGTGCGGCACCGAATTTGAAGTGATCGACACGGGCGGTATTGATCCGGAAACCGCCGGTCAGAAGACACCTCTCTCCGTGGGCTCCGCGGAGTTCATCAGCGAAATCAAATCCCAGGCGTTGATCGCCGTGGAAGAGGCTGACATTGTCCTGTTCCTGACGGACGCGTCCACCGGTCTGACCTCTGCGGACCGGGAGATCGCGCAGATCCTGCGCCGCAGTCAGAAGACCGTTGACGGCGTTGGTACGCCGCCGATCATGCTGGTCGTCAACAAAGCCGACTCCGACAACACGCGCATGAACGTCCCCGAGTTCTATGAACTGGGCCTCGGCGAACCGCATCCGATTTCCGCCATTCACGGCACGGAGACGGGCGACATGCTCGACGCGCTGTGCGCCATGTTCCCGGAGCAGGACGAGGAAGAAACCGATGACAGCGTGAAGATTGCCATCGTCGGCCGTCCGAATGTGGGTAAATCCAGCCTGCTGAACCGCCTGTGCGGCGAGGAACGCGTGATCGTCAGCGACATCGCGGGCACCACCCGCGACGCGATCGACACCAAGCTGGTCGTGGACGACGTCCCCGTCACGCTGGTTGACACCGCGGGCATCCGACGCCGCGGCAAGGTTGAAGTCGGCGTGGAGAAGTATTCCGTCATCCGCTCCATGCGCGTGATTGAAGACGCCGACGTCTCCATCCTCGTGATTGACGCCACGCAGGGCATTGCCCAGCAGGAAGCGCACATCGCGGGCTACATTCTCGACTCCTGGAAGTCCGTTGTCGTTGTCGTCAACAAGTGGGACGCCATCGAGAAGGACGCTTACACCATGAACGAGTTCACGGAAAAGATCCGCAAGAGCCTGAATTTCATGGACTATGTGCCGATCCTCTTCGTCTCCGCGAAGACCGGCCAGCGCGTTGACCAGATCCTGCCGACCGCGCTGAAGGTTCAGGAACAGCGTCTCGTGCGCATCCCGACCTCCGCGCTGAATGACGTGATCCATGAGGCGCAGGACAAGCACCACGCTCCGTCCCGCACCGGCCGCGCGCTGAACATGTACTACGCCACGCAGGTACGTTCCGACCCGCCGACGTTCATGATTTACGTGAACGACCCGGACCTGGCGCACTTCAGCTACAAACGCTATCTGGAGAACCAGCTCCGCGAACGCTTCGGCTTCGAGGGGACGCCGGTCCGCTTCGTCTTCAAAGCGCGAAGATAGTTCCATTCAGGAAACAGGGAACGCCGGTTTGCCGCGATTCCGAGGGTACCGTTTCAAGCCTTGACATCCTGCTGCCTGTTTCAGTGTCAATCGAATAACCGTTCACTCCTGTCATATCGGCAGCCGAAATTGTGATATTTTAGGAAGGTCAATTATTATGGCAAAACGTACGAATCGTAAAAGCTATACCAAAGAAATCCTCGCCGCGGAGCAGAAAAAGAAGAAGCCGTGGTGGCGCGAGCTGATCGAGGACGTGATCCTCGCGGTGGTGCTCTACTTCGCCATCGACTTCTGCATCGGGCGTTTCCGTGTTGAGAATGTCTCGATGGAGACCACATTCACCGAAGGCGAGCTGGTGATGGTCAACAAACTGAATTACAAGTTCAGCGAACCGCGCCGCGGCGACGTTGTCATCTTCCACGCGCCCACCGAGCCGGGCAAGGACTACATCAAGCGTCTCATCGGCCTGCCGGGCGACCATATTGAGATCAAAGACAGTCAGCTGTACATCAACGGCGAAGCCGTTGAGGAACCCTGGCTGCACGAAGCCATTGAATACGAAGGCGAATGGGACGTCCCCGAAGGACAGTACTTCGTCCTCGGCGACAACCGCAACCATTCCTCCGACTCCCATGTCTGGGGATGCGTGCCGCGTGAGAACCTGATCGGCAACGCCTTCTTCCGCTACTGGCCGCTGAGCCACATCAGCGTGATCAAGGGCGGGATCACATTGAGCACCGACGAGGAGTAAGCCCGGAGGTAAGCCTATGGAAGACAGAAAATACTGCCCCGACTGCCAAGTCGGCATTATGAAAAAGCAGGGCGCCACGTATTACACCTGGATCGAGAACGAGCTCGTCATCGTCCCCGACTTCCCCTGCTGGGTCTGCGACGTATGCGGCCGCCGCGATTGGGATCAATCCGCGGTGTTCCAGCTTGGCGCGCTGCTGAGCCCGACCGCCGGCACCAGTCCCTATGACCGCGTCCGCCCCGCCGCCAAGCCGGAGAAAGAATCCCCGAAGCGCAAGTCCCGCCGTCCGGGAAGAATTTAAGCACCCATGAGAAGAGCGTCCCCATCCGAAGGCGCTCTTCTTTCTTACCCTATTATTGATTGAGGAATCGACATGCTGTTTTCACTCATTGGTTATTACACGACAACATTCTCTTGGCTGACCTACGTTCTGCCGTTCATCAACATGTTCGCGCTGTGGCTGCTGCTGAAGAAGCTCGGCAAGAAGGAAATCAAGGCCTTCATCCCGGTCGTCAACAGCATGGAGCAGTTCGAGATCGGCTGGAGCCGGACGGCGGGCTTGGTCTACGCGATCATGGTCATCGCCGGCTACTCCGCCTTCATCGGCCTGAATCTGATCTCGAATACGAATACGGAGATTATGGACGAGCAGATGATCCGCATGTGCTTCCTTGCCGGCTTCATGTGCTTCCTGTGGCAGCTGATCCTGGCGTCGATCATGGCATACAAGACCGCCCGCGCGTTCGGCAAGTCGGCGGGCCAATCCCTGCTCATCATGCTGCTGCATCCGTTCTCGTTCTTCTACCTGGCGATGGATAAGGATTCGGTGTATACGAA
>CAVCBG010000068.1:0-6689 GCA_963600285.1 Anaerovoracaceae bacterium | reverse complement strand
CGGCGGAAATTGCGGTACTTACAGCCGAGTTTTCGCGGGAAAATGGTATATAATCGAAGACAGTGGATAAATGCGGTTTTCGCATGGTGTTTCAGAAAGGATTATGTGATGCAAACGAAATTACAGAAACTCGCGACCGAGATCAGAATTCGCGAGGTTGAAGCGGTCGGTGCTTTCGGCAGCGGCCATATCGGCGGCGCGCTGTCCATTACGGATTGTCTGGCCGCGCTTTACGGCGAGATCATGAATATTGACCCGAAGAACCCGCAGTGGGAAGACCGCGACCGTGTCGTCATGTCCAAGGGCCATTGCGGTCCGGCGATGTACGCCACGCTGGCTGTCATGGGCTATTTCCCGATGGAAATGCTGAAGACGATGAACCAGAACGGCACCCATCTGCCGAGCCATTGCGACAAGAACCTGACCCCCGGCATCGATATGACCACCGGTTCCCTCGGCCAGGGCGCTTCCACCGCTGCCGGCCTCGCGCTGGCCGCGAAGTCCCTCGGCAAGTCCTACCGCGTCTACCTGATCCTGGGCGACGGTGAAATTGAGGAAGGCCAGGTCTGGGAAATGGCCGCCTTCGCCAAGCAGCAGAAGCTGAACAACCTGATCGCCTTCGTTGACGCCAACAAGAAGCAGCTCGACGGTTACACCTCCGACATCTGCAGCATGGAGCCCATCGACGCGAAGTTCGAAAGCTTCGGCTGGTACGTCATCCGCCTCGCGAACGGCAACGATCCGGACGCGATTGCCGCCGCCATCAAGGACGCGCAGGCGAAGCAGGGCGACAAACCGGCTGTCATCATCCTTGACACGATCAAGGGCTGCGGTGTCCCGCAGATCGCCGAAAAGAAGCTGAACCACCACGTGAGCGTCAGCAAAGAAGAAGCCGAGACCTACATCGCTCAGCTGAAAGCAGAAATGGAATAAGAGGTGCCCCATGTTCAAAGTGATCTATAATGGTGAAAAAGAAAAGGCCACCGGCAAGGGCGTTTTCGGTGCCTGCATCAAGAAAATGGCGCAGGAAGACCCGAAGTTCTGCTATCTCGACGCGGACCTCATGAACTCCATCGGCACGAGCGGCTTGGAAGTTGAATTCCCGAACCAGGTCTTCGACTGCGGTATTCAGGAAGCGAACATGGTCGGCGTTGCCGCCGGTATGTCCGCCGCCGGGATGAAGCCGATCGTCCACACCTTCGGCGTCTTCGCCTCCCGCCGTGTCTTCGACCAGGCGTTCATGTCCGTCGCTTACGCTCAGAATAACGTCGTGATCGTCGGCTCCGACGCCGGCATCAACGCCGCTTACAACGGCGGTACGCATATGCCGTTCTCCGACATCTGCCTCTACCGCGCGATCCCGAACGCGACGGTGATCGACATCACCGACAGCGCCATGCTCGGCTCCATCCTGCCCGGCCTGAAGGAACGCAAGGGCCTGACCTATGTCCGCATGGGCCGCAAGAACTGCGTCTCCGTCTACTCCGAAGACTCCACCTTCGAAATCGGCAAGGCGAACGTCGTCCGCGACGGTAAGGATGCCGTCATCATCGCCGCCGGCCTGATGGTCGCGAACGCCCTCGACGCCGCGAACAAACTCGCCGCGGAAGGCATTGATGTGGCCGTGGTCGATATGTTCACCATCAAACCGCTGGATGAAGCTGTCGTCCTTGAATACGCCAAGAAGACCGGCGCTGTCGTCACTGCCGAGAACGGCAATGTCGTCGGCGGTCTCGGTGCCGCGGTTGCCGAACTGCTCGGCGAGAAGCTCCCGACCCCGATCAAGATGGTCGGCGTTCAGGACCGCTTCGGCCAGGTCGGTACGGTGGACTTCCTCGCGAAGGAATACAACCTGACTTCCGATGACATCGTCAAGGCTGTCAAAGAGACGGTTGCCCGCAAGTAAGTTTTGAAACGCAAAAGCGCTCCCGATTTCGGGGGCGCTTTTTTCAATGGAATAGGAAAGCCCCGCGGTGCAGTGCCGCGGGGCTGATGTTTTGTTTATTCGGATGATGTGTCGTACGGCTGCTGAATGAACGCGATCGCGTCCACCGGGAACTCGCCGCTCTGTCCTTCGGGGATGGTGATCTCCACCTTGAACTTCACCGGCCGTTCGTAATAGCGGTCCGTGTTGTACTGCCCGATGAGGACCCATTCCCCGCCGGTCGGCATATGCAGCTTGACCGAAGTCTCGCCGTTGATGGTCTCGAGCAGCGTGCTGTCGGTGTAGACCTGAATGTCCGCGTCCACCCCGCCTTTGTTCTCCGGGATGTACATGAAGATCGAGTACGAACCGATCGGCCACGGCTCTTTGCTGGCGAACTCAACCGTGCATTCCTGCTTCGGGTTGAGGATGAGCTGATAGCTGTCATCCCAGGATTTGCTGACGTCCTCGTGGAAGAGACTGTTGCCGGCGATGATATCCGCCTGAGTGTCGTCCATGATGTACTTCGTGCCGATGGAAGGCAGCTCGTTCAGCAGGGAGAGGTCCGTCGAGCGGCGCGGCACGATCATGACGCGGTCCGCGGCGACGTAAGAGTATTCATCGCGGTAGCCCCAGGAAGTGGAGACGGTCAGGACATCCGTGGAAGGCGGCAGGTAATAAATGCCGATGCTGCGCCAGGTGTCCATGGATTGGCGCGGGTCGTACTGACTGGTCATGAACTCGACCGTCTGCGTGCTTGTCAGCGGGCTCAGCTCCTGTTCGCCGACCTTGACCTGGTAATCAAGCGAGCCGCCGGAGCTGTAGTAAGTGTCCATGATGTAGATCTCGTACAGACCTTCCTTGAGGGTGCGGTCCATGAAGAAGCGGATGGAGCCCTGATTGAGGGTGGCCCACCATTCGCTGTCGTAAAGCGAATTCATCTGCCCGAGGTCCTGCACGATCTGGCTTGAGCTGGTCCAGTAGATGCTGTCGAGGGCCGGGTCAACATCGGCGCTGTTCTTCGCGCTGAGGATGACGAGGCCGTCCGGCGCGTTCGGCACCTGCGGATCAAGGCTGCCGCCGCTCGCGATCCAGTACGTGGAGATCGGACCCGGGGTCGCGGTCGGCATCGCGGTCGGTGTGTTCGTCGCGAGGGGCGTTACCGTCGCGGTGGCGGGCACTGTCGGTGAGGGCGTGACAGGTGTCGGCGTATTCGTCGGCCAGAAGGTCATGGAGTTGCGGATTCGGGGCGCGAAGAGCCATCCCATATAGACGACGATGAAGAGGGACAGCGTGCCGACGAAGATGCGGGAGAGGGTCTCGCCGACATCGACGGACTTCTTCTTTTTCTCCGGCTTTTCCGGTTTCTTCGGCTGTTCCGGCTCCTGCTGCGGCGCCTGGTATTGCTGCTGCGGCATCGGGTTCATGTTCGGGTACTGACCGGCGCCCGGCTGCTGCCGGTAGCCGCCCTGCGGGTAACCGTACATGTTCTGCTGCTGCCCGCGGTAGTTCGGGTTCATCGGCTGCCCGTTGTTCGGGGGATAATATCCGCCGTTGTTCTGCTGATAATACCGCGGGTCGTTCATGCCCGCGCCGTAGTTGTAACTGCCCTGATTGTTGTTATCCTGTGACATATTCAAATTCCCTCACTATGATTATATCATTATGCGCGCGCGAATGCCCCGGTGGAGGCTGTTTAACAGGAGAATAAATCCCCGAAATTCATATATTGGTTTTATAATTCTCAGGTAAAATAAAATCAGAGGTAATTATGCGGGAAGAATTTGTTGAACAGAGCAAAAAAGATGACAATAAGAACATCAACTCGAGAATCACTTGGGCTTGGGTGCTCTTTGTTGTGCTTGCCGCGGCCGTGATTGTCGGCGCGGTTGTTTACGGCCTCCCGGTCGGCAATATCCGCGATCTGCTGCTGACGCTGCTGATCGTGATCCTCTTCGCCGTCAATGTCGTTTTGATTTGGCTTTATGTCACGACAACGGAAAAGATCAAGACCGCGAAGACCGAGATCATCAAGGCCGCGGAAACCGCTGACGGCAAGACCGAGGAATTGACGGACCGCATCGCGGAGATCATGAAGCGCGTCCTGAGCCCGGTCGTTGATCTGAAGTCGTTCGGCGCCGGTATCAAGAATATCTTTCGGAAGGACTGAGAAGTATGGATTGGAAGAAGAAAACAGTGCTGCTTTACGCCATCGGCGGGCTTGTTTTGGGTACCATTGCGGGCTTTTCGGCTGTCAAGAATGCCGAGAAGAATGACGAGATCCCTACCTTGAACGCGAAGACGGGCGCCCGCGTGCTGTCCGCGTCTTTGGAAATGCTCAAGAAGCTGAGCTGATTTATGGATTTCTCAATTGCCGATAATTACTCTCCGTATTTAATTATCGGCAAACTGTCAAGGGACTTTTACATCACCGCGGATAACCGCAATATCGACGACGCTCCCGGCGGACATTTGCTTTACAGCGCGATCGGGATGAGCCCGTGGGAACGGCATCCCGGCCTGGTCTCGCGCGTCGGGAAGAACTACCCGACGGAGTTCATCACCGAGCTTGGGAAGCACGGCTTCGGGACGAAAGGCATCCGCGTGCTGGAGAAGGACATCGAGCACCGGCGCTTCGCCTGCTATTATCACGAGGAAGACGAGTATAATATCGAGCGGAAGTCGCAAAGCGTCCTCGCGTATTATTTTCATTCCGGGAAGACCTTCCCCCGCGAGCTGCTCGGATACACCCAGCCGCCGAAGTACGTGAAGGACATCAGCCGGCGGACGGATGAGACGATCCTCGCGCGGGATATCCCGTCCGATTATCTCGAGGCGCGCTGCGTGCATCTGTGCCCGATGAATTATCTGACGCACTACCTCCTCCCGCAGGCTTTCGCCGGCGGGGAGAAGCGCACGATCACGATTGAGGCCGGTACGGAGTACATGCATCCGTCTTTTTACGACGATGTCAAGAAGCTCGTCCACGGCTTGACCGCGTTCATCGTCAAGGAAGCGGACCTCCGTTCGCTCTTCTCGGACAACCTCCGCGTCCGCGAAGTGCCGGACATGATGAAGACGCTGCGGGACTGGGGCGCGGAATACGTCGTCACCGTGATGGAAAACGACGACTGCCTGCTTGCCGGATCGAGCGACGGGACGGTGAAGCGGATGCGCTCGAGTGAGATCATGAACAACACGGATAAGATCGGCGCCGTCTCATGCTTCTGCGGCGCGTTTCTGACCGGGCTGAATGAGACATACGACCTGTATCAAGCGGCCGCGAGGGGCGCCGCGAGGACGTCCCTGCTGCACAACGAGTCGAACCCGTATCACAATTTGGAAATATTGGAAGCGCTTGTAAACGAAAAGGCAAACGCGGCAATGCGTTTGATTTCGTAATTGAAAGGAGTACAAAAATGAAGGGATTTTTGAAACTTACGTTTGGTGTTTTAGTCGGCGGTTTGGTCGGTATCGCGGCGGCTTCATTGCTGACCCCGAAGAACGGCGAAGCGGTTCGCGCCGACATCAAAAACGGCCTGGACGAAATTCAGAACGGTTTGGATGAGATCAAACTGAACTACGACCTCGGTTATCAGAAAAAGACCGAAGAGCTGAAGTCCGATATCAAACGCCGTTGGGGCGAGGACTAAGGCATATTGCCGATATAAAGATCATTTTTATACGCCCAGAGAATGCGGTTCTGACCGGTGATTCCGAATCCGGTCGGGGTGCCGTACTGGGATATATCACCCGCGGCGCGATTGGGAACGATGTAACGCACGAAGTTCCCTTTCGCGCTCAAATTTAATATGGACTGCAGCCGGCTGTCCATCAGGTAGAGCGACGTGTCCGGCGTGCGGTTGATGAGGATCTTGCTGAATTTGTGCAGCGAGAAATTGATCTGCGCGCCGGTCGCCGGATCGGATATCTCCGTGATATCGCCGCAGTCCGGGCGGTAACCGGTGTAGTCGCACAGCAGTAAATTCCCGTTCTCACGAACAAAATAAGCGTAATCCTTGAAGACGGCGAAGTCAACGACGTCCGTGATGTACGGCGTGCGCGTGCCGAGGTAGTTGGACGGCTCCGTGTTGAAGCCTTCGGCCGTGTTGTAAGCGTAATACCAGACCGCGGCGTTCTTCGTGTCCATGACGTAGAGCCCCGCGTCGTAATAGGAGACCGCGTCAATGTGAAGCTTCCCCGTCTCCGGCAGCGGCAGCTCCGCGGCCTTGTTCTTGGCGAAGGCGGAGCAGTAGAGGACGTTGTGATCGGCATCCGCCGCGGCCAGCAGGAAGCTGTGCGGGCTGCCGGTCGGCAGCATGGCGAAGTCAACCAGATGGCCGACGGTGATCGTCTTCATCTCGTTGTTCAGGTCGGTATAGTCACCCGGCGTACAGCTGAAGCTCGTGTCCAGGGCCATGCCGTTCCCGCTCGCGGTGAAGCGGATGACGGAGCCGCTGGTGGAGTCCAAGGCGTAGGTGTATTGATCCCCCGCGGCGAATTCGGTGAGGTTGATGCCCTTCGCCAGCGCGGACGCGTTCGCGTAGCTGTAAGTGACTTTGATGCCGTTCCCGAGCTCGTCAAGGCCTTCCATGGCCTGCTGCTTGAGCTCCTGCGCGGCGGGCGAGGAACCGTAATTCAGGGCGGCGTTGACATACGAGAGCGTGTCCGCCCATTTCTCTTCCTGATTCTGCGGATCGGTGTCGATCAAGGCGATCTGCGCCGCCTCCGCGGCTTGGTTCAGGTATTCGCGGTGAAGCTTGGA
>CAVCBG010000067.1:0-6690 GCA_963600285.1 Anaerovoracaceae bacterium | reverse complement strand
TCTTGACCTCATCCACCACTAACGTGGTCCCCCTTCCCCTCATAGGGGAAGGCTTAAGCGCGCTTTATATTGGAGCGGGTCTTCGAGTGGCGGGCGCCAACTCCTCACTCCTCACTCCTAACTCCTCACTCCTCACTGCAAAAAGTCCACCGCGAACTGCGCCGCCATCGCCGCGCCCATTTTGAGGACGCTCTCGTCGCAGGTGAAGTTCGGCTGATGGTTGGTCGCTGTTAAGTTTTTGGCGGGATTGCGGGTGCCGAGGAAGGTGAAGACGCCGGGGAGGATGTGCATGAAGTTCGAGAAGTCTTCCGAGGTCATCATCAGCGGATCGTGCAGCAATGCATCCTGCCCGTAGAGCTTCACCACCGCGTCCGCGGCGAGCGCGTTCAGGTCGGCGCGGTTGTTGTCGACCGGGTAATTCATGTACCGATACTCGAACTCGTACTCCACCTTCATGGCCGAAGCGCAGCCCGCGATGACGCGGCGCATTTCGTCCTCGATGGAGTGATCCTTGCGGAAGTGGCGGACGGCGCCCTCCATCACGACGGTATCGGCGATCGAGTTATACATGTTCCCGCCGTGGATCGTGCCGATGGTCAGCACGACCGGCTCGACGGCGTTATTGAAGCGGGAGACGATCATCTGCAGCTGCATGATCACGGACGCGGCGGCGGTGATGGCATCCGCGCCGAGGTGCGGAGACGCGCCGTGAGCGGACTTGCCCTTGAGCGTGATGGTGAAGCCGTGGCTGGCGGCCATGCGCAGCCCCGGCGTGACGTCAATCGTCCCCGCCGGGCGGGAGCCCCAGATATGCGTGCCGTAGACGGCGTCCGCCCCTTCGAGAACGCCCTCTTCGATGGACCACTTCGCGCCCATGGAGATCTCCTCGCCGGGCTGGAAGAGCAGGCGGACGGTGCCGTTGAACAGGTCCCGATGTTCGGCGAGAATGCGGGCGGCGCCGAGCTGCATGGCGATATGGCAGTCGTGGCCGCAGGCGTGCATCCGTCCGTTATGAGAGGCGAAGGGCAGCCCGGTCGTCTCATCCCCGAGCAGGGCGTCAATGTCCGCGCGGAGGATCAGCGTCTTCCCCGGGTTCGCGCCGTGAATTTCGGCAGTCAGCCCGTGATGCTTCTTGAAGAGATTCGGCTCCAGTCCCATCGCGCGGAGGTCCGCCGCGATTGCCTTTGTCGTCTCAACTTCCTCCCCGGAAAGCTCCGGGATGGTGTGATAAAAGCGCCGGCGTTCAATGATGTAGGGCTCCAGCCGCTCCGAAAGTTCGCGAATATCCATATCCGTTTTGCTCAATCCTTCCATTTCACTTCAAAGATCTGAATCGCGTCCTCAAAGCGCAGCGCGATGAAGCGTGAGTCGTAAGACCAGCGCGACTGCAGCACGTCCCAGCCGTCCACCGGCAGCTTGTACTGTTCCTTGACGTCATCCTTGAGGATCCACGCCTCGCCGCGGTTGTCCGTATAGAAAATGTACTGCTCATTCGGCGACCAGTTCGGCATGTTCATCGCCGGGTAATCGCGGTCGTCGTACTCGAGCACGTGGTCTTCCTGCGTACGGCCCTCGTGGCCGTATTTGCGGACTTCCTCGACGACCTGCGAGATGCCGGTCTGAACGTCGATGGTGTAAATGCGTTCGCAGTCGATGCCGCAGCTGCTGGAGACGCGCAAGGTCTTCTCGTCATCCCAGCCGAGGATGGATTTATCCGAGGAATAGTCGTCCGTCTCCGCGGCGGAACCGGGGAAGAGGTCCGTCACGGTCTTGAGCTCGGATTCAAGCTTCGAGACCATGACCGTGTAAAGCTTCTCGCTCTGGCGCAGGGCAACGAAGGCGACGTACGTATGATCCGCGCTGAAGGTGAAGTCGCCGAAGGCGTTCACGTCCGTCGTGGAGTATTCAAGCGGTGAAAGGCCTTCGGGGATGTTGCCGTCCTCATCGGCGACTTTCACGTCGTCATCGAAGTCCAGCACCACCGCGTCGCCGGAGAACCAGCCCCAGTAGCGGTTTTCGGGCGAGACAAAGGCGAAGATCGGGGCGTCCTCGGCCCATTCCATCAAGCCGAGGTTGAGCAGCCGGTCCTCAAGCAGGGAGACCGTCACGACCTCGTAGGAGTTCAGCTCCATATCCTCAATGACCTCGTTGCCTTTCAGGTCCAGCGTCGGGGCCGGAGCCGTCGGCGTGATCATTGCCGTCAGCGTCGCGCTTTGTGAATCCGTTGTGGTGAAGCTTGCCAGCAGCGTATCGCAGGCAGCCATCACGAGTCCCGCGCAGATCAGCAGGACCGCGAGCAGGATTTTTTTCTTGTTCATTCGTCCACCTCACCCAGCGCCACGACCGAAGCCGCGGCCATAGCCTTGACATGTGTAATGGAGACCGACCACTGCTTCAGTCCCTGGCGTTCGGCTTCCGCGGCGGCCTCTCCATGAAGGAAGAGCCGCGGACGGCCGTTATCATCATTCAAAATCTCGATCTCCTGCCAGCCGACCTTCCCGATGCCGACGCCGAGCGCCTTCGAGACGGCTTCCTTGCAGGCGAAGCGGCCGGCGAGGTGCTGCGAATTGTCCCCGCAGTATGCCCGCTCGGCAATGGTATACACCCGCTCAATGAAGCGTTCACGGATCTCGGGCGCCTGCTTCTCGAAGCGGTCCACCTCGATCAGGTCGATGCCGGTGCGCGCGATCATCATTCGCGAACCGCCGTTCCCGCGGTCACGCGGACCAGATTCTCAAGGTCGAGCCACTGACGGGCGGTTTCGAGAATGCTCTCCCGCGTCACGGACATCACCCGCTCGCGCACCCGCGTGAGGTAATCCAAGCCGAGGTGATGATTTTCCATGTTGAGGATGGCGCGGGCGACGCCGGCGTTGCTCTCCAATGACAGCGGAAGGGCGCCGATATAGAAGGACTGCACGTCGTCAAGCTCCTCGGCGGTCACCCGTTCCGTAGTGAATCGCCGCAGCTCTTGAATGATCAGCTCCGCCGCGAGTTCAACGTTTTCGGGATTGACGCCCGCGCTGACGGACCAGCTGCCGCCGTTGGTGACGGCGTTCATGGAGGAACCGGCGTAGTAGGCGAGCCCATTCTCCTCACGCACGACGGCGCCGATGCGCCCCATCATGCCGAACTCGCCGAGGATGCAGTTGCCGAGCGCGGCGGACTGCCAGCAGGGATCGCTGCGCTTCGGGCCGAGCGTGCCGATGACGAGGGACATTTCACTCTTCTCCGGGATCTCGATGTGCCGGGTCCGCGGCTCGGTCGGCTTCATGATCTCCGGGAAGACGGTGTTCTCATCCCAATGTTCCTGCGGCTTGTGCCAGCCGCCGAAGATCCGTTCGCAGACGTCCATCACCTCCGCGGGGTTGACCCCGCCGGAGATGGCAATGTTCATGCCGTCGGGACCGACCCAGCGGCGGTGGAATTCCATAACGTCCTCGCGGCTGATCCCGCGGATGCTCTCCACGGAGTCGTAATCCGGGCGGCCGAAGGGATGATTCGGGTAGAGCAGGGCGTCGAAGGCTTCGTCCGTCATGCTCTCCGGGTCGTGCAGATGCAGCTCATACGCCGACAGCGTGCGGCTGCGGACGTTCTCGAGGTACTCGTTCGGGAAAGAAGGCTGATCCAGGACTTCGAGCAGCAGCTCAAGCAGCATCGTCAGGTCTTCGGCCAGGCACTGCCCGCGGAAGCTCAGGCAGCGGCATTCCGCGCTGAAGCCGAGGGAGGCGCCCGCCGATTCGAGGGTCTCGTTGATCTCGTTGAAGTCACGCTTCGCCGTTCCCGCGGTCAGGCAGCTCGCCATGAAGTCCGCGACGCCGCCCTTCCCGATCGGGTCGAGGGCGCTGGGACATTCGAGGTTGCCGGTGATGGCAGCCGAACGGCTGTCCGAATTCGCGCGGATCAGGACGGTGACGCCGTTCGCGAACTGCTTGCGGAGAATGTCATGAGGTCCCGGCAGGGACGCGGTCATATCATAAGTCATCGGGAGCCTCCTTTATTTGCTGTAAATGCCGGTCACGCAGTGATCCGCGCCGAAATACTCCGCCGCCACGCGGCTGACGTCTTCCGCGGTCACGCGTTCCAGACTGGCGACGTAGTTCTCATACCAGGAGGGATCGGCGAACATGGCGGTGTAGCCGAGCCAATAGGCCTGGTTGGTAATGTTCTCACAGGAATAGGCGAACATCGCCTTCGCCTGCTTCTGCGCCTTGCGCAGCTCCTCGGGGGTGATCCCTTCGGAGGCGATGCGGGCGAATTCCTCATGCACCGCGCCGGCGACTTCATCCACCGTGCAGCCGGGGTTGATGTACGCGCAGAAGGAGTAGAGGAAGGGATCGATCGTCGTGATGTACGAACCGCTCATGGCGGCGGTCATCCCGGAGCGCACGAGCTTGGTATACAGGCGGGAGGTGCGGTTCGAAATGCCGCCCCGGCCGAACATATTCAGGGAGGACGGTCCGCTGAGGACGCTGTCGAGGATGGCCAGCGGGAAGATATCCGCGCTGTTGCCCGCCGGGGCGCGCCAGACGAGCTCCATCATGGTGACGTCGGTCTCGCCGTGTTCCTCAACCGTGGACGGGGCCTCGATCTTGCCTTCGGGCTGAATGTGATATTCGGGAACCTCGCGGGCGGGCGTATCCTTGTACGCCTTCTCGAGCCGGCGCAGCATGTCATCCGTCTCGAAGTCCCCCGCCATCGTCAGCACCGCGTTGTTCGGCGCGTAATGGCGGCGGTAATGTTCGTAAAGGTCGTCGCGGGTGATGGCGCGGAGGTCGGACATCTCGCCGATGACTTCCGTGCGGTAGGGATGGGACTTGAAGGCGGATTTATTCACCGATTCCATCAGGCGGTACATCGGCTCGTTTTCGCGGCCTTCGCGTTCGGAGATGACGACCGTGCGTTCGGATTCCACTTCGTCGGGGAGGTAGAGCGCGTTGGACATTCGGTCGGCCTCAAGGTCAATGGCGAGGTCGATCTTATCCGCGGGCATGGTCTCGAAGAAGGCGGTCCAATCCATATAGGTGAAGGCATTCCAGGTGCCGCCGTCGCGGGAGATCTCGCGGTCGAGCACTTCGGAAGGGTAGCGCTCCGTGCCCTTGAACTGCATATGCTCCACCCAATGGGAGACGCCGGTCAATCCCGGCACTTCATTGCGGGAGCCGACGCGGTACCACACGAAGTGGCTGATCAGCGGGGCGGAGTGGATCTCTTTCAGGAGAACGGTCAGTCCGTTGTCCAAGGTATGTCTGCTGAATGATTCGCTCATAGATTTCAATTCTCTTTCGACTCAATTATATCCGCGGAACGGACGCGTTTCCGTAAAATCACGCGTGAGCCCTTTTTCTCATGATGATTATTATAAATGATAGTTCGCGGTTCGGAGCGGGTTTCAATAGAATGGTATAATGGCGGAAGGGCATTGCCCTCGAATCATGAAACAGGAAGCGTTTTTATGAACCTTTTAGTTTTCAACTGCGGGAGCTCCTCTCAGGGCTTCACGGTATTTCATCAAAACGGGAACGGCGAGCCGGACATCCCGGCGCACGGCAAGGCGCGGAACGTCGCCACGAAGACGAAAGCCGCCGCGGTCCTTGAATGGACGATCGACGGCGTCAAGGGCAGCCGGGACGGGGACTTCTCCTCCCATCGCCTGGCCGCGGAAGCAATTCTCGCCGTGCTGAAGGAACATCACGTCGCCATCGACGCCATCGGGCACCGCTTCGTCAACGGCGGCAGCAGCTTCAAACGCGCCGCGAAACTCGACGAAGACGCGCTCGCGAAACTCCGCGAATGTATGCCGCTGGCCCCGATCCACAACCCGAATTCCTACAGCGTCATCGAAGTCTGCCTTGAACGGCTGCCGGGTGTGCCGCAGTACGCGGTCTTCGACACCTCGTTCCACGGCGGGATGCCCGAGGAGAACACGGTGTACGCCATTCCGCGGGACTTCGCCGAGAGCCATGGGTTCCGCAAAGTCGGCTTCCACGGACTTTCCTACCAATACGTCTCCGGACGCGCCGCGGCCCTGATCGGGAAGAAGCCCGAGGACCTGAAACTCATCATGTGCCACCTCGGCACCGGCGGCTCCAGCGTCTGCGCGTATCGGAACGGCCGCTCCGTCGATACCTCGATGGGCTACTCCCCGCTTTCCGGGCTGATCATGTCCACCCGCTCCGGCGACATCGATCCCGAAATCGTCCTCGAAATGGTCCGTGAGGGCATGAGCGCGGATGAAGTCTCGGCGTTCCTTAACAAAAAGTCAGGACTGATCGGCCTCTCCGGCTACTCCTCGAACCCGGGCGAGATCATTGAAGCGGCGAAGCAGGGGAACGCGGACTGCGCGCTCGCGTTCAAGGCTTACGGCGGACGGCTCCGTCATTACATCGGCGCCTTCCTCTACGAGATGAACGGCGCGGACGCCATCGTCTTCACGGATGACGGCGGGGTCAACTATCCCGAGCTGCGGGAAGCGGTCTGCGCGGATGAGGATTCCATCGGGCTGAAGCTCGACCTTAACAAAAACTCCGCGTATGATAAGAAGAGCGAGGCGCTCATCAGCGCGGCGGAGAGCCGCATTCAGGTGTGGGTCATCCCGACGGACGAGGAGCGTACCATCTACAATGAGATCATCAATTATGAAAATCACTAAACTCATCCTCGCGGCGGTGCTGCTGCTCCCCTGCGGACT
>CAVCBG010000066.1:0-6699 GCA_963600285.1 Anaerovoracaceae bacterium | reverse complement strand
GATGAGGTGATCCCGCCGGCAATCCGGGGTTTCACTCCCCTCTCCGGGCGCCCACTTTATCAGGCACGGTGATCCCGCCCAACGTCGATTGCTTTGTACCATGACTTCACCGCAAAAATAAGCCCGGCGCAATGCGGAGTGGACAGTAAAAATGCGCCCGACATTCGCAATCATGCCCCACTTCCAAGCGTTATGTTGTGTGGCGGCCGGAATTTGGGGAGGCAGATAGAACTCATTGCGGCGCATCACCTCATCCACCGCAAGCGGTCCCCCTTCCCCTACCAGGGGAAGGCCTTAACGCCGCTCAAATTATGGCGTGTCTTCGATTATCGAGCAGCGCGGCAACGCTTCGTTCGCAGGATTGTGGAAGTCACGCTTCAATTATGTTATCTGGTCTCTGGTCTCTGGTCTCTTAGCACCACTACTGACTATTGACTCAAGACCTCCGTCGGGAGGTCTTCTTTCCTCTTAATTCCCGCCCTTTTTTTCCGCGGATTGCTGTATAATTTTATTTATGGAAAATACGACCATTCGATACGCGACGGGACTCGACGTCCTGTTATACACCATCCCCGCGGACGCGTTCTCGACGCGCTGGCTGGACTGGCAGGAATACGACCGCGGTCCCGGGATCTTTCATCTGCCGGCGGATGTCTTTCTCGGCGTACGCGCGCAGGGACTTGACGACGCGATGACGCGTCAATTGGCGGAAGAATTGGCGCCGGTGGAGAACCTGCGCTACCTGCACCTTGCCGAGAACCGCGGCATCACCAACGCCGGGATGGCGCACATCGGTCTGCTGAAGCAGCTGCGCTGCCTGAATATCGGCGCCTGCGACATTAACAGCCAGGGGATGGCGTTCCTGCCGTCGCTGGTGAATTTGGAATACCTGAACCTGAGTTACTGCAACCGCGTCAATGAGAAGGCGGCGCCCTACGTGCAGAAACTGCCGAAGCTGAGCTACCTCGAGCTGCAGGGCTGCATCAAAATCAACACGGGCGGCATCAAGAAATTCGAGAAAAAGGGCCTCACCATCCACAAGCCCTAACGGAACCGGACGTCTATGAGCGAGAAACAGTCACCGGAAGAACTACAGCAGCAGCAGGAGCAGCGCCGAAGAGCGTCAAAATGGGACGCTTTTCTTGCGGTTGTGGTGGACTCGTTCACGAGCCTCTTCAACAACCTCCCCGCGCAGGCGGCTGCCTCGATCGCGTACTACTTCCTGTTCTCGATCTTCCCGCTCTTCCTGTTCGTCGTCATCTTCCTCTCTTACTTCCTCGACTTCGATTATGTACAGACGGCGTTGACGAACTTCATTCAGGGAGTGATTCCCGGCGCGGAGGTGCTCATCAGCCAGAACCTGCAGAGCATGCTCGACAACCGAACTTCGACCTCCATCATCGCCTCCGTCTCCCTCCTCTGGTCCGGTTCGGGGATGATCAACAGCATCATCTCCAACGTACAGAAGGCGTGGCCGGAGTCCAAAATGCGCGGGTACTTCATCAACCGTGCCTTGGCCATCGCGATGATCTTGATCGCCATCCTCCTCATCACGGGGATGATGGTCTTCTCCTTTGTCTTCGACCTTTCGCACGCGCTCGCCTTCTTTAAAATCACGCTGACGCCCGCGCTCTCGCTGCTCATCCGTATCTTCACGAGCTTCGTTCTGCCGCTGGTCTTCCTCTACCTGATGGGCTTCGCGCTGTATTACATGATCCCGACCGCCAAGGTTGACCGCAAGGCCGCCCGCATCGCCGCCCTTGTATTCGCGGTGGCGGTTCGGCTCTTCACTTTCTTCTTCAGCAAGTACATCCTCAGCCCGCTGAACCGTTACGACCTGCTGTACGGGTCCGTCACGGCGATCGTGCTTTTGCTTTTGTATATTTACTTCACGGCATTCATCATCCTTTACTGCGCGCACCTGACGGCGGCAATCACCCATTACCGCCAGCGCCGGGAGGGCATCCTCGCCTCCGCCCCGATCAACCCGCGTCCCATCCGCCAAAAGAAGCTGAAGGGCGTGAAGGGCGCCGCGAACCGGGATCCCTATACCCTGAGCGACCCGGTCGTGCTCAAGCCGGACCCGGTGGAGCCGAAGAAGACGTTTTGGGGTTTCATTAAAGACATGATCAAGGATCTTTTCCGTTGGAAATGAGAGGAACAGATATGGAATACGGTGAAGAAGATTTTGAAGATGAAGAACGCGAATCCGATGAGGAATTAGCCCGCCTGCAGGACGAGATCCTGGCGGCGGAAACCGACGAGATTTGGCTGGAAGAGCCCGCGGATGAGAACGACCCGCACCTCCCGCCGAACATGCCGTTCCCGGGCATGTTCCCGCCGATCATCCCCATGGGCGGCGCGCCCGAAGCGCCCGACGAAGGAGAAGACAAATGAAGATCCTGAATACCGAAGTCGTCTGCAAGGCGCATGTTTTCGACGTCCGCAAGGTCCGCATCGAACTGCCGACCGGCAAACAGCGTGATTACGACCTCGTCGGCCACACCCCGGCGGTGGTGATGGTTCCCGTCACCGAGGACGGACGCATTCTCTTCGTCCGCCAATACCGTCTCGGCGCGGAGAAAGAGCTCCTCGAGCTCCCCGCGGGCATGATCAATGAAGGCGAAGACCCCGATCCCGCCGCGGCGCGTGAGCTGCGCGAGGAGACCGGTTTCGAAGCCGGGGAGATGATCAAGCTCGGCGGCTTCTATGCCTCCGCGGGCTACTGCTCGGAGTACCTTCACATCTACCTCATGCGCGACATGCACCGCAATCCCCTGCCGCAGGACGAGGACGAGTTCATCTCCAACATCTCCATGACCATTGAGGAGGCGTATAACGCCGCCGAATCCGGTCAGTTCGAAGACAGCAAGACGATTGCCGCGCTCATGATGGCGCAGAAATACATCCGCAAGTGAAAAGTGAAAACCTCGGCTTCGGCCATGAGGGCGAGCTTGCCGCGGCGGAGCGTGCCTCCGAAAAGGGGTACGAAGTCCTCGGCATGAATTACCGCGTCGTCGGCGGGGAGATCGACCTGATCCTCAAAAGCCCGGACGGCGTGATCGTCTTCGCCGAGGTAAAGTCCCGCGCGAACGTCCGCTACGGTTACCCGGAAGACGCCGTCACCCCCGCGAAGAAGGAGCACATCCTCCGCGCCGCGTATCAATACCTCGACGAGAACTTCCCCGACGAGGACGTCCCGTGGCGGATCGACATCATGGCGTTGATCTACGATCGGGACAAGACCGAGATCAAAGATTTCAGGTGGTATGAGAATGTCACAGCAGACGACTAAAATCCCCGTCATCTTCATCGTCGGCCCGACCGCGTCCGGCAAGACCGACGCCGCCATCCGCCTGGCGAAACGCGTGGACGGCGAGATCGTCTCCGCGGACTCCCGCTACCTGTACCGCGGCATGGACATCGGCACGGCGAAGCCTTCTATGGAAGAGCGGCAGGGCATCCCGCATTACCTGATCGACGTGGCCGATCCCGATGAGACGTGGAGCCTTTCCGTCTTCCGCAAAGCGGCGGATGACGCCGTCCGCGATATCTATTCCCGCGGGAAGACGCCGATCATTGTCGGCGGGACGGGGCAGTACTTCCGCGCCATCCTTGAGGGATGGACCATCCCCGAAGGCGAACCGGATCACCGTCTGCGTGAGGCGCTTGAGGCCTGGGGCAATGAGATCGGCGCGCAGGAACTTCACCGAAAGCTCGCGTTGATCGATCCCGAAGCGGCGGAAAAGATTGATTGGCAGAACATGCGCCGCACCGTCCGCGCCCTGGAAGTGATCTTCACCTCCGGGCAGAAGTTCTCCGCCCAGCGCCGCACATCCGAATCGCCGTACGAGGCGAAAATTTACGGCATGAAGCGCGACCGCGCCGAGCTCTATGAACGCATCGACCGCCGCGTCGACCTGATGATCGCCAACGGCTTGGTTGAGGAGACCGCCGCGCTGCTCGCGAAAGGCTACTCCGAAGACCTGCCGTCCATGTCCGCGATCGGATATAAAGAGATCTGCGACTACCTTCACGGACGAATCAGCCTGGACGAAGCCGCGCAGTTGATCAAATTCCGCACGCACAACTACGTCCGCCGTCAGGCGAATTGGTTCAAGCCCACCGACCCCGCCATTGAATGGGTCGACCCGAATGAGATATAATAGAAGAGGAGCGTCTTTATGAAGAATCTTCTCGTCACCGGCGGCGCCGGATTCATCGGTTCGAACTTCATCCGTTTCATGCTTGAGACGGAGCCGGATATTCATATCTATAACGCGGACCTGCTCACCTACGCGGGACGCCTTGAGAACCTTGAAGACCTCCCCGATCCCGCCCGGCACACCCTGCTCCGCGGCGACATTCGCGACGCGGACTTCGTCAATCAAATCTTCGCGGAGCATGACATTGACACCGTCGTGCACTTCGCCGCGGAGTCCCACGTCGACCGTTCCATTCTCGGGCCCGCGCCCTTCATCACCACGAACATCCTCGGCACCTTCAATCTGCTGGAAGCGGCCCGCGCCGCTTGGGCGGGGCGGACGGACGTCCGTTTTCATCATATTTCCACCGATGAAGTTTTCGGCGCCCTGCAGCCCGGCGACGCGCCCTTCAACGAGCGCACCGCCTACGCCCCGCATTCGCCGTATTCCGCGTCCAAGGCCTCGTCCGATCATCTCGTGCGGGCGTACGGGACGACCTACGGTCTGCCGGTCACGGTCTCGAACTGCTCCAACAACTACGGGCCGTACCAATTCCCGGAGAAGCTCATCCCGCTGATGATCCTCAACGGCATCACCGGCAAGCCGCTCCCCGTCTACGGCGCGGGTGCCCAGGTGCGGGATTGGCTCCACGTCAAAGACCACTGCGCCGCCATCCGCCTCATCCTGAAGGACGGAACGCCCGGCGAGACTTACTGCGTCGGCGGGGACAACCAGCCGAGCAACCTCGAGATCGTGAAAATGATCTGCGCCGTCCTCGACAAGCGCTTCCCCGAAGCCGCCCCGCATGAACGGCTGATCACCTTCGTGAAGGACCGGCCGGGGCACGACTTCCGTTATGACATTGACACGGCGAAGATCGAGCGCGAACTCGGTTGGCAGCCGTCTTACAGCCTGACCGACGGCCTTGAAGAGACCGTTGACTGGTACCTGAGCCACGGCGCGTGGATCGACTCCGTCACAGGCACGGACACTTTCGGCGCCTGGATGGACCGCAATTATTCAAATCGTGATTGACAGCGGAGGACAACGAATGAAAGGCATCATCCTCGCCGGCGGGAAAGGCACCCGCCTTTATCCCCTGACCTGCGCGGTCTGCAAACAGCTGCTCCCGGTTTACGACAAGCCGATGATCTACTATCCGCTCGCCATGCTGATGCTGGCGGGGCTGCGGGATATTCTCATCATCGGGAACCCGGGCGACCTGCCGCTCTTCGAACGGCTCCTCGGCGACGGCAGCCAATGGGGCATCCGTCTGCAATACAAGGCGCAGCCCAGCCCGGACGGCCTTGCCCAGGCGCTGATCCTCGCGGAGGAATTCCTCGACGGCGACGCTGCCTGTTTGATGCTGGGCGACAACATCATCTACGGCCACGACGTCCCGAACATGCTCCGCGACGCCGTGAAGCTTGAATCCGGCGCGATCGTCTTCGCCTATGAAGTCAGCGACCCGGAGAATTACGGCGTCGTCACCTTCGACGACGACGGCAATGCCGTCTCACTGGAGGAAAAGCCCGCCGAGCCGAAGTCCAACTACGCCGTGCCGGGACTTTATTTCTATGACAACCGCGCCGTGGAATTCGCGAAGCAGCTCAAGCCCAGCGCCCGCGGGGAACTCGAGATCACCGACCTCAACCGCGTCTACCTTGACAACGGCGAGCTCCGCGTCAAGACCTTCCGCCGCGGCGTGGCGTGGATGGATGCCGGGACGCACGACTCCCTGCTGCAGTCGGCGATGTTCGTGCAGGCGATTGAATCCCGCCAAGGCATGCTCATCAACTGCCCCGACGAGATCGCCTTCCGTATGGACTTCATCGACCGCGAGCAGCTGCTGAAGCTCGCCGCCAAGTCGAAAGATCCCAAATACCGCAAATATCTTGAACGCGTCGCGCGTTCCTGAGGAAAACAAATGTCTGCCAGCTTTATCCGCGTAACGGAAGACTTCATCTGCGAGCACTGCGGCCGCGAGGTTCACGGCAACGGCTACACGAACCACTGTCCGTATTGCCTGTGGTCGAAACACGTCGACGTCACCCCCGGCGACCGCGCCTCTACCTGCGGCGGGATGATGAAGCCGGTCGAGATTCAGATCAAAAAAGGCGAGCGGATCATCATTCACGAGTGCCAGAAATGCGGCCACCGCAAGCCGAACAAGGCGGCGGAGAATGATGATTTTGATGAAATTTTGAAAGTGATGCAGGGGCAAGAGTGAGGAGTGAGGAGTTAGGAGTGAGGAGTTGACGCGCTCGATAGGTAAAGACTTGCCTCAATTATCGAGCGCAATTAAGCCTTCCCCTCGAGGGGAAGGGGGACCGCGTTAGCGGTGGATGAGGTGCGCGATAGCCGCGACCGCCCGACATCGCAATCCACCCCTCCGAACAAGTAATCAAAAGAGCGCCGTACGGCGCTCTTTTCTATTGACTATTGACTAATCACTATTGACTTTCTTCTCCCCCGTCCGCAAGATATACACCGG
>CAVCBG010000065.1:0-6774 GCA_963600285.1 Anaerovoracaceae bacterium | reverse complement strand
TGAAGAGTATACAGAGAATGAAGACCGTTTTTGTCAACCGGCGGTTGACATTTTTCAATATTTGTAAATTCCCTGCTCCGCGCGGGCTTTCGCCGACTCATAGCTGATGCAGTCGTACATTTTATGCTCAAGGTAGAAGCGCGCGACAATATCCGCCGGGACGGTATAGGAAAGGGAGTAGCCGGCGTGCTCGAGCAGCTTGTTCGCTTCGTCGGGCGTCAGCTTCAGGGAGAGCGCCATCAGGACAACGCTGTCCTTCTTCGGCTGATAGGATTTCGTCTTCATTTTCGAGAAGGTCTGGCGGCTCATATTCGCTCCCTTGTAGAACTCCGGATCCGTGAGGCCTTTTTCGTCAATCAGCTTGAAAATATAATCCGAGAATGTCTTGACGCCGTTTTTGAGCCGATTTTCAAGATCATGCGCCTCCGTTTCGGTGAAGTCCGCCATCGGCGCTTCGTTGTAAGCGATCTGCTTACATACCAAGGGCTCAAGGACTATTCTCTTGCAAGCCTCGGGAAGAGCGATTCCCCCGCCATCCTCTTCGTTCTCCTCGTCCTCATCATAATTCTCATCGAACGGAACCGATTCAATGCGTTGGCACGCATCCGGCATACATATATCAAAATCCACGGGGCTGAGCAGGGCACCGAATTCGTCCTCGTGTTCCCGCACGCTCTTGCGAATGGCGGCGCGGAGGTCGCGTTCCAGGGCGGCATCCAGGCGGAGCAGGTCGGGATCGTAGAGGACGAGGGAGATCTCCATCTCGTGCGTCTCAAGGTAATCGCGGATCACGTCTTCGGCGATCTTCAGCGCCTGATCCTTCGGGAAGCGGTAGGTGCCGGCGGAGATCAGCGGGAAGGCAATGGACTCGCAGCCGTTCTCTTCCGCGAGACGCAGGCAGTTCTTGTAGCAGGAAGCGAGCTTCTCCGCCTCGTTTTTGAGCCCGTACTCCCAAACCGGCCCGACGGTGTGAATGACGTACTTCGCCGGCAGGTTGAAGCCGGGGGTGATCTTCGCCTCGCCGACTTCGCAGCGGCCGAGCGCCTTCACCGCGGCGTCGAACTCCGGTCCGGCGGCTTTATGGATCTGCAGATCCGTCCCGCCCGAGGGATGCATCCGTACGTTGGTTGGGTTGACGACAGCGTCCACGTGCTGTTCGATGATGTTTCCGAATATGATTTGAAATGCCATAATGTCCCTTCCTTCTCAGCATTGAAAATCTGTTCTTATATTATACACAAGAGAACGGGACTTTTGTCCCCTCGAAGTCATCGGACAATTCCGAGAAACGCTATTATAATAAATTCATGGGATTATATGAAGACGCGCTGGTTCTTGTGGCAGTCATGCCGGCACCGCGGGATATGGACATCGCGCGGCTCTTGGGCTGGTACCGCATCCCGCTGAAAACCGCTCCGAAGATCCTGCGTCCCGACGCGGTGGCCTTCTACCAGACGGCCTCGTTCGGGAAGGAGCACCGCAGCCGCATCGAATGCTACGCCGAGGTGCGGGGCGTGGAGCTGACCACCCGGGCGGAGCTCTTCCGCGACGAACCGGATCACCCGCGGGCGCGTGAGGAGTATTACAAAATCCAGCTCGGCGCCATCGAGCCGTTGGACGCGCCGATCATGGCGGACGAATGGAAGCGCTTCACATTTTTCTATACAACGGGCAGCCGTCTGCTCTCCGCGGCAACGATTCGCGGGTTGGCGATGAATTCCAAGGAGCGGAACGAGCTGTGGCAGGCATTGCGCGAGCGGGAGGAGAAATACGGGAACGCCGAAGGGCTCCCCGCCGAGACGGATCAGCTGCCGAAGGAGCTGCTGTTCCTGCTCGGGAACCTGTCGCTCGATAAGCTTGAGCTATAATTCAATGGATTTGTAAAGGGAGGAAACATGAAGAAAATCATCAGCGGCGGTACGATCGTAACCGATTCCGATATGTACAATGCCGACATCCTGATCGACGGTGAGAAGATTGCCGCCATCGGGCAGAATTTTGACGGCATCGCCGATGCCGAGCGGATCGACGCGACCGGGATGCTCATTCTTCCCGGCGGTGTTGACGCGCACGTCCATCTCGACCTGCCGTCCATGGGCACCCGCTCCACGGATGACCATTACACCGGCATGAAGGCCGCTGCCTTCGGCGGCACCACGACCGTCATTGACTTCGCCAACCACGACCTGCCGTCCGTTGTGGACAGCTTCCACCTCTGGAATGACCGCGCCGAACCGAATGCCGCCCTCGACTACGGCATCCATATGAACTTCACCCACTTCTCCGAAGACACCCTGGCCGAGATTGCCAAGCTGCCGGCGCTGGGTGTGAACTCCATCAAAATGTTCACCGCCTACAACGGCCGCATGCGCCTGCAGGACGGAGAGATCTTCCAGGCCATGCGCGAAGCGAACAAGCACGGCATCATCTCCATGATCCACGCCGAGAACGGCGACCTCATTGACCTGCAGATCGCCGAAGCCCTGAAAGCCGGGCACACCGAACCGATCTGGCACGCCCGCACCCGCTCCGCGAAGGGCGCCGCGGCCGAGTTCCTGAATGTCTGCATGCTCGCGAAGGAAGCCGGCAACGCCCCGCTTTACGTCGTGCACATGAACACCGCCGAGGAAGCTGAGCTCTTGGGCTACGCCAAGGATCTCGGCATCAACGTCCACGGCGAGACCTGCCCGCAGTACCTGATGTTCACGGAAGAGGACATGGAAGGCTGGGAAGGCGCGAAATTCGTCTGCTCGCCTCCGATGCGCTCCGCTGCCGACAATGACGGCCTGTGGGCCGCGATTGAGGACGGCACGATGGACACCGTCGCGACGGATCACTGCCCGTTCATGTTCGACGGCACGAAGGAAATCATGTACGAAGGCAAGCCGTTCAAGGCTCCGGGCAAGGAGCTCGGCAAGGACGACTTCACGAAGATCCCGAACGGTCAGCCGGGCATCGGCGACCGCCTGCCGGTGATGTGGAGCCAGGCCGTCAACACCGGGCGCATCAGCCCGACCCGCTTCGTGGAACTGATGTGCACGAACCCGGCGAAGATCTTCAACATCTACCCGCAGAAGGGCGCGATCCTGCCCGGTTCCGACGCGGACCTCGCCATCTGGGACCCGACGAAGGAAGTCAAGTACGGCGTCAAAGTCGCGCAGCACCGCGTCGACTACAACCTCTATGAAGGCATGAACCTCACCGGCTTCCCGGTCAAGGTGATGCTTCGCGGCGATGTCATCGTCGACAACGGAGAGTGGAAAGGCAAGCGCGGAGGCGGCCGCTTCCTGCACTGCGCCCCGCTCGGCTGATCGTTCATGGAAATATACTGGCTCATCCCCGTCAGCGTGCTGATCGGCGCCGCGCTGCTGATTTTTACCGGCAGACGGACCGGCGCCGGCATCGGCTCGGCGTGGTTCATCGCGTTATTCGCCGCGCTGGCTGTCTGGGGATGGACCGGCTCTCTGCGCTGGTGGGCACCGCCGCTCCTGAGCGGCGAATCCGTGTCCTACTCTTACAGCGTCAATTTCTCAACCTTACAGGTTTCCGCGGAAACCGGCACCGCCGCGCTTCCGTTCGTGCTGGACAGCACCTCATGGCCATACATGCAGGCGCTGTCCGCATTGCTTTTAATCCTGCTCACGGCCGCGCCTTCTTACCTGGAGGCGAAGATCGCGCCGAAGACCTGGGGCTTCTTCCTGCTGATTGAGGCCATCGGATACCTCGCGGTGTCGGCCAACGGCGTGCGGCCGTTGATTTACTGCTGGACGCTGTTCGACATCATCGACTTCGTCACGCAGTACATCCAATCCCGCGGGAACGGCTTCCGCAAAGGCACCTTGACCGCCATCGGCGTCCGCTTTATCGGGACGCTGCTGGCCGCGGCCGCGTTGGCATTGAGCGCCGCCGACATTGAGCTGACGGGGGACAACGTCGTCTCCCCGACGGGCGGCATTTTCCTGCTGATCGCCTGCGCCCTGCGAATGGGCATTCTGCCGATCACGCAGCCTTACACGGAGATGGATGACAGCCGCGTGGGCTTGGGGACGATGCTGCGCCTGGTCTCCCTGCTGACGGTGATGCCGATCCTCGGCCGCGTGCCGCTGGTATTGCTGGCGCCGCGCGTGGCGGTCGTGCTCTCCATCGCGGTCGGCATTGCCGCATTGGTCGGCGCGCTGGGCTGGATCCTCTCGACGGATATCCGCGCGGGCGCTACGTACGCGGCGCTGGCCATCTCCGGCATGGCGTTCGCCTGTACCCTGCGTTCGCAGCAGCACGCCCTCATCGTCTGGGGTATTTCCATCGTGCTGACCTGCGCGCCGCTCTCCCTTTACCGCATCCATAACGGCATCATGGACGTCCTCGCGGTGCTGCTGGTGATCTGCTTCTCCGGCCTGCCGTACACGCCGAACGCCATCGGCTGGTTCGGCCTGATCAGCGAACCGATCTCCGGCATGGACCTGCTCTTCATCCTGGTGCCGATGCTCATCATCGCCGGCACGTACATTCACATCCTGCGGACCGAGGCGAAGAAGTTCACGGACCTCGAGCCGTGGATGCGGACGATGTACCCGCTCGGCTTCATCATCGCCATCGGCACGCACATTTACATCAGCATGACCAACTGGGACAGCCTCTACAGCATCGGCAACCCCTACGCCTCGTGTATTTCGTTCCTCGGCGGGCTGCTGATCGCGTACCTGACCACCAGCATCCCGAAGCAGAGCCGCGCGCAGAACTTCCTGACTTGGGGCCGGGAAGGCGTGACGCTCTTTTGGGTGGTGATGAAAAACGTACTGAATATGGAATGGCTGGCGGCCGCCTTCGCCGCGTTCGGACGGGTGCTCCGCCGGATCTTGGACGCCTTCTCGAACGTGCTGGAGTTCCCCGGCGGACAGGTCTGGGAATTTCTGCTGCTGGCGCTCATTTTGACGATCGCGTTCGCGGGAGGGGCTTCATGAACATCAGCGGCCTCATCACCTGGATCGGCATCGTCCTCTGCGCGGCGGCGCTCTTCGTCCTCTGCGCCGCGCCGGCTTTGTATCAAAAACTCTGCGGACTGCTGGGATTCTATCTCGGCTGCGCCGTTCTTTTCACGAATGCCCGCTCCGTCCAAACCGCGCTGGCGTTCTTCGTCTGCGGCGTCGGCTCCGCTGTCTTGCTCTCAACCGGCCACGTCAGCCTCCGCGAACGGGAGCCGATGCCGAAGATTCAAAAAGACGTGCTGCTGTTCCGCGCGGCGATTTTCGTCATCTGCGGCGTGATCGGCTACACCGCGGCGGTCCGGATGCGCTCGTGGATCTCTGTCGGCGGGGTGACGCTCTTCGTCTCCCTGTGGGCGGGGCTCGCGGGGTTCATCGGCTTGGCGCTCGAGGCGGATCTGCTCAGCCGCTGCGTCTTCCTGCAATGCGTCTGCGCGGCGTTCACCTTCTGTTATCTGCATATGGACAACGGCACGGTGACCTTCGCCGGGCTGACCGCGATCAATCTGCTGCTGGCGTTGAGCGGCGCGATCCTGAATGTACCGGCGGCGAAAGCTTCCGATGAGGAGGATGGTCAATGAGTGCCGCCGCGTTATGGATCTATCTGCCGATCGCGGCGGGATTGATGTTGATCCTCACCGCGGGGAACCGGCGCTTCTCGCTGGTGTTCAGCATGCTGCTGACGCTGCTGCTGAGCTACACCGCGTTCAGCATCCCGGTCAACTCCATGATCGTGATGAACAAGGTCACGATCATCTTCACCGCCTCGGGGAAGCTGCTCGGCGATGCCGTCACCATTGACCGCGCGGACCAGACGCTGGTGGCGTTCTTCTATATCTTCACCTTCCTCTGGATCGTCGGCAGCCTCTTCATCAGCGAACCGCATCCTTACTTCCTTTCCATCGCGCTCATCTCCACGGCGCTCATTATTGCCGTCATCGTCGTCAAGCCCTTCGTCTACGGCATTTACATCATGGCGGGGTGCACGATCATTCTGCTGCCGCTGCTGATCTCAAAGGGCGGCGAGAACCGGGAGGAGCTCTTCCGTTTCATCTGCTGTCAGTTCTTCGGGATGATCTTCCTGAGCTTCAGCGCGAATTTGATGACGACCGTCGACATCAACCCGCAGGACACGTACCTGCTGAAGCGGACGGTGATCCTGCTCTTCATCGGGCTGACGCTGTGGCTGGCGGTGTTCCCCTTCCACAGCTGGATCGTGATGCTGATCGGGAAAAGTCAGCCCTTCGCCGCGGGATTCGTGATCAGCCTGCTGCAGTTCTCGGCGCTCTTCATTCTTTTGCAATTCCTCGCCGACCACATCTGGCTGCGGGCATATCAACCGTTCTTCGTCGGGATGCGCGTCGCGGGGATGTTGATGCTCATCGTCGGCGCGCTGCTTTCGCTGGTGCAGACCGATCTGCGCCGCCTGACCGCGTTCTTCATCACCGCGGTGAACGGCGTTTCGCTGCTGACGCTCGGCCTTGCTTCACGGAGCGGCATCGAGACCTTCATCTCCCTGCTGCCGCTGAACATGATCGTCTGGTTCATCAGCGCCGCCTCCGCGCAGATGATCGCCGACAGCCACGGCCTCACCATCCCGGAACTGCGCGGACTCTTCCGCACCCGCCCGTATCTCTGCGCCGCGCTGGTGCTCGCGATCCTGACGGCGGGCGGGATGCCATTGCTGGCGGGCTTCCCGCTGCACATGACGATGCTCTCCGACGCCTACGCCCGTTCCTCCGCCCTCGGCTGGGCTGCCGCGGCCGGCTGTTCGCTGATGATTTTCGGCGGC
>CAVCBG010000064.1:0-6806 GCA_963600285.1 Anaerovoracaceae bacterium | reverse complement strand
TAATCCGTGATCAATTTCGCCGTATAAGAGAACGCCTCGAGGATGTTCATCTCGTTGATACCCAGCGCGAAGACCGAAAGGATGAAATACACGACCATCACCAACGCCACGGACGCGAGCGTGAGCCAATTCAGCTGATGCGTGATGCGCACGTCGTCTTTCGCGAACGCCATCTTGATCCCCAGGATGAGGAGCAGGACCGCGCAGAAGATCGGCAGGATCGCGGGCGCGAAGGCCCACAGGTTGGTAACGTCCCCGCCGTAGAAGCCGACTTTGGCGAAGTTAACCAGCGCGCCGACGCAGCTGAAGATCGTGTACGCGGCGGAGAGGATCATGGCGATGCCGATGATCTTCGCGAGGACGTTCGTGCCCTTCTTCGCCTCGGCCTTCACCGGAGCGTCGGCAGAAGCCTCAGCGGAAGCCTCAACCGGCTGCGGATCGGGCTGCGTGATGGAACGCTTGAAGTCGCCCCAGGTCGTGGTAATGGCGCCGGTCGGGCAGACCTGACGGCACTTGCCGCAGCGGATGCACTCCATGGAGTTCGGATTCTGCCAGACTTTGATGTCCATGCCGCAGGCCTTTTGGCACTGTCCGCAGCTCACGCACTTTTCCTTATCCACGCGCAGGCGGTAGCTCGCGACGGGATTGCAGAAGCCGTACAGCGCGCCGAGCGGGCAGACGTATTTACAGAACGGACGGTAGCTGAAGATCGAGAGCACGATGACGAGGATCAGGATCGCGAGCTTCCAGATGAAGCGCGGGCCGATCTGCGCCGCCAGGTTCGGGTTGGACAGCGTCAAGGGAATGCCGCCGAGGAGCATGCCGCTCGGGCAGATGTATTCGCAGAACCAAGGCTGTCCCACGCCGCCGGCGTTCAGGACCGTCATCGGCAGGATGATCACGAAGAGCAGCAGGATGACGTACTTCAGATAGATCGCGTACTTATGACCGGGGAGGTTCTTGACTTTCTTGAAGAACGGGATCTTGTAGAGCAGGTCCTGGAAGAAGCCGAAGGGGCACATCCAGCCGCAGATGAGGCGGCCGAAGATCATGCCGAGGAAGCCGATGATGCCGAAGACGTACAGCGAGAATTTATAAGACCCGCTGTCCAGCACCGCCTGCAGCGAGCCGATCGGGCAGGCAGCCACCGCGCCCGGGCAGGAGTAGCAGTTCAGACCCGGCAGACAGAATTGCTTGTTGTCGCCGCGGTAAATCTTCCCGCGCGCCCAGCCGTAGGCGTAGCCGTTCGAAAGCGCGAAGGACGCCGCCTGGAACCAGTGGCGGATATTTGAAGTCTTTTTCTTTGTGGTTTTGACGGTAGTATCCATTGTTTATCCGATCCCAATGCATTCCATGCAGATATTGACCGCCTTGCTGAAGACGACCGTGATCTCTTCATTGTGCGCGCCGAGGATCATCATCACGAAGAAGACGACCAGCAGAACGGCGCCGATGACGTTGCGTTTTTTCTCACTCATTTGGAAGCCTCCGTAGTTCCTTTCTCGGCATCTGCCAGCCACTGATCGAAGAGCTTCGACCACTGCTCGGTGGAACGGCTGCCGGAGACGAGGCCGAGGACTTCGCCCTTCTCATTCACAGCCCAGGTGCAGGGGAAGGCGCCGCCCATTGTCGGCATGACCTGCAGCGTGAAAGCCTGGTCGGAGTTCACATTCTTGTAAGACGTGCCGAGGTTCTCAAGGATCGCGAGGGATTCCCCGTTGTAGTCGTAGTCCGGGTTCAGCTGCATGGTCTCGTTATAGTCCGCCACGATGCCGATGATCTGCAGACCCTTGTCGGCGTAGGCTTTGCTCAGCTCATCAAGGTCCGGCATTTCGCCGACGCAGGCGCCGCACCACGGCGCCCAGCCGTTGAAGACGGTGACTTTATAGCCTTTGTAAACTTCCTCGGTGATCTCGCCTTCGCCGGTAACGAGCGGCAGGGAGAAATCCTTGAAGTAAGAGAGGTCCATGGCCTCTTCCTCGAGCTTGTCGGCGGCTGTCTGCATCACATTCTGCCCGACGCAGTAGTACACAGCGAGCGCGGCGATGAAGACAGCGAGGACGGTCAGGATGATTTTCATGTTTGACGCGTAAATCTTCATAAATAATTCCTCGTTATAGAGATAACAGTATTATACGCTTTCTTTGGCTTCGGACTGCCGAGCCTCGTTTTTTGATGCGTTAATCAGGATGATGCCGAGAATGATCCCCGCCATGCCGATGGCCTGATTCGTGGTGATCGGCTCACCGAAGACGGGGACGGCGATCAGCGCGGCGAGGACGGAATGGAGTTCGTCGGTCGGGCCGACAACGGAGGCCGGCAGGACGCCGAGGGAGTAGGTAATGGCGAAGTAACCGCCGAGCTGGCAGATCAGCGCGACGAGGAAGAAGTTGATCACGACCTCGCGGCTGTAACCGGTGAGCGGACAGCCCATCGCGCGGCAGAACCCGAAGAGGATCAGGGCGCAGATGACGTTGAGCGTCCACAGCTGCTTCAGGGATGAATAATGTCCGCGGCTGAGCTGGGTGAAGAGGAAATAGCCGGCGTTGAAGACGCTCGAGAGCAGGGCAAGGGCGTCGCCGTCGTTGAAGCCTTCGCGGAAGAAGTCAAGCCCTTTGCCGGAGATGAAGACCAAGCCAATGGCAGTCAGCGCCAAGCCGACCCAGAACTTCCCGCCGAGCTTCTCTTTCAGGAAAATGAGCGACGCCAGCGCGATCCAGACCGGCGCCATGCCGTTGAGGACGGAGGCGTTGCCGGTGGAGGTGCGGGCGAGGGAGATGGACCAGAAGCCGTGGTCGAGGCCGGTGCAGATCCCCGCCAGGAGCGGGAAGAGCATCCAGACTTTGAACCCGTCCGAGGAGGACGATTCGCCGTTTTTCTTCTCTTTATGCGCTTCAATCAGCATGAACGGCGTGAGAATGACGGCCGGGATCAGCATCCGATAGAACGAGGTGACAACCGTCGGCGCCCCCGATCCCTTCACGAAGATCGGAGACAGTGACAGCGCGATGATCCCAAGGAAAAGAGCGATATAACCCGAAACAAGTGACTTTTTCATAAATTAAGCGCGTGGCAAGACGCGCTTCTTCCTTTGTACGACAAAATTTTTTTACGCCGTGGATTTTACTCCACAACGATTTCTACATAAAGCGATTCGCCGAAAAAGCGGTTATCGGCGCCGAAGAGCTTCCATTCCGAACGGTACTCGCCGGGTTCGTCGGGCGCGGTCAGCTCAACCGAGATTCGTCCCTTCGCCCCCTGCGGCACGGAAGGGATCTCGACGAAGTTCGGGGCGCCCATCTGGTCGCCCGCGACGAAATAGAGATGATAGTTCTCGTCCCAGTCGCAGTCGCCGTAATTCTGGACCTCCCATTCCTTCACGAAGGTCGTGCCGGCGGGAACGACGGTGCCGTCTTCATAATTCACATCGCCGAGGAAGCTGACGACGTTGGTGCAGGTGCTCGCACGGGTGGGGATGGCGAGCGTGGCTTCGGAGCGTGTCGGCATGTAAATTTCCTCGGTCGGCTCGACGGTAGGCTCCGCAGTGTCGGAACAGGCCGCAAGGACAGCGAGCAGTCCGATGAGGAGAATGAGGGTAATGAGGGTGATGAGGTTTCGTTTCATGGTTCCCCCGCGTTATTTATTGAAGTTCCGCACCCGATCCCCGCTGACTTTCCCGCAGCCGAGGAAGATGCCGTAAGCGTCTTTGACGAGGACGATCTGTCCCTTCGGAAGGCTCACGCCGTCGGGGCGGATGTCGCCGCCGTTCTTCCATTGGATGATCTGTTCGTCATCCGGGGTCAATTGAATGCCTTCCGCGCGGCTGAAGTAGCGGCACATCCAGTCATTGTCGGGCACGAATCCGCCGACCGTCCGCGTTGCCATGCGCATACCGACGGACTTCGACGGCAGGGTGGAGAACTCCGCGACGTAGCGGGCGGGGAGCATCCACAGCTCGTCGCCGCGGGCGTAAATATCCGTCCCGTTTTCCAGGCGGATGGATTCAAGGTCGAGGCCGAATTGATCCGCGAGCCAGGCGGCGAGGTCCTCGATGACGGCGGTCTTGACCTCCGTGAAGCTCGACTTGCTCCAGGGACGGATCGGCGCGCTGCCTTCGGGAATGTCGTAGGAGAAGGCGTCCGTCTTCTCAAGCAGACAGGCGAAGAAGCCCGCGGTCCCGTAGCGGTGCGGCCAGAGACGGACGGCGCCCTTGACGGACGGGTCGAAGGCCGTGCCGTAGGCTTCCGTCACGCCGGGCGCGGGGTGGGGAATCCGTCCCGCCGCGTCGACGACACGCACTTTGCCGGGGAAGGCCTTCAGAATGGCATCCACGACGGCCTCATCCTCATCCGGGGAGAGGGTGCAGGTGGAGTAAACGATCTGCCCGCCGGGCTTGAGCGCGCTCAGGGCGGACTTCAGCAGCGCGGTTTGGCGCTGCGCCAAGGCTTTCTCTTCGCGCTCGGTGATCGGGCGCATCGGGTGCGAGTCAATGGAGACGAGGCTCTGCATGGAGCACGGCGCGTCAAGCAGGACGAGGTCGAAGGTGTTCGGGAACCATTCGCCGAAGCTCTCGCCCGGGAATTGGGTGATGGCGTGGTTGACGCTGCCCCAGTTCTTCATCACCGTCTTCAGCGCGGGAATGCGCGAGACGGAGGAGTCATTCGCGATGATCAAGCCGCGGTCCATGGAGCGGGCGGCCAGGTGCGAAGTCTTGCCGCCGGGGGAGGCCGCGAGGTCCAAAATCAACGGCGCGGACGCCAGACGTTCGGCGTCGTACAGCATGGCGGGCATCATGGAGGCGGAATCCTGAATGTAGAAGTAACCGCCGCGGTGTTCGGCTGTCTGGCTCGGCAGCGTTTCCGCCGCGGTGACGCGCCGTCCCTCCGGGCAGAAAGCGATCTCCTCGAAGGTCATGCCGTAGCGGGCGGCCATGTTCTCAAGTGTATGCTCGTCGGCCTTGAGGGGATTCAGGCGGATGGTCTGCGCCAGGGGCTGATTGAGGCTGGCCTCAAGCGCCGGCAGCTCATCGGCGGGGACGAGCGGACGGTACTTCGCCCAGGCCGCGTCGAACGCGTCCTGCCGCGGGGTCTCGCTGATTTTCTTCGTGCTCTTTTTCTTTGCCATAAGGTTTATTTCCGTATCACAAAAATCATTTCACCCGAGACCTCGGTCTCGTCATACGTCCAGCCTAAGCCCTCGATGTTCTTCTCGATCAAGCCGCGCTGCCGTTCGCGCATCTGATGCTGCCCGGTGAGGTTCTCCGCGGGCAGGGTGACGACAATCGTCTTCACCGGCAGGGCGATCCAGAACGCGCGGTTGCATCCCTTCTTGCGGGACTCGAAGCGGTGGGCTTCCTTAAAGAAAAACGCCGTGTCCGCGGGGGTATCCGGCGGGTTGAGCAGGATGTCGCGGACTTCCGCCAAGGGCCGCATCCCGTAGGCGCTGAAGAAGCTGTTCAAGAGATGCACCCGCGGGGTATGCAGGTCGTAGCAGCGGTATTCCGTCGTCTTCGGCAGTCCCATGAAGGGGAAGGCGAAGGGATGAAAGGCGCAGGCGACATCCAGCACGGACGCCGGCTGCCCGATCAGGCCGAACACCGCGTCGTAGAACTCCTTCATGTGCGGCACGCGTTCGCGGGCGGAGGTGTGGACGTTGAGCATGGTGAGGCACCATTCTTTGATGGCGTCCTCCCCCTGCTCCGCCGCGGCGGCGAGGTCGATCTCCGCTTGGGCGTAATCCGGGTCGCCGAGGTAGGGCGCGATGATCTGGTGCAGCTTCTCGCGCATGGACTTCTCGACGTCCTTGGGGTTCCGTCCGGCGGCGATCTCCTGCGAAATCAAATCGCGGATCGTCTCCGTCGGCAGGTTCATCCCCGCGTACTTGCGCGAACGCAGCACCTGTTCGGTCATGCGCTCAATGTCGGCATCCGTCAGCGTCTTCGCGCTCATTCTTCCGCGCACACTTTCGACTTCATCACGAAGAGCAGCTCCGACGGGAAGCGCACCATGCGGATCTCCCAAGCGTCTTGGTCGACGATGTTCATGAAATGAACCTCGTAGTTGCGCGGCATGCCTTTTTCCTTGCCGCTCAGGCTCGCGCCGGGGAAGCTGACCGCGGCGTACTTCGTGGCGTACGCCATCTGTTCCAGCAGGTGGCGGCCGCCGTACTTATCGATCTGTTCCAGGCAGGGGATGACCTTGAAGAGCAGCGTCAGGTCATACGGGCCCGAGGGCATGCCGTAGAGGAGGTTCGCCTGCTTCGCCTCGCCGTCAATGCCGCGGTGAGCGAAGAAGCTGTTGAGCAGGGCGGACATATCCGTGAAGAGGTCGAAGGCCTCATAGCGGAAGCCGGGCTCGAGGTTCATCCAGGGAATGGCGAGCGGATTCAGTCCGCAGGCCAGGTCGCAGACGCGTTTCGGCGCGGGCATATCGCGGAAGACTTCGCCGTAGAGCTCATCCAGAATGTCAAGACGCTCGCGGGTGGAGGCGTGCGTGCGCATCAGCTCCAGGCAGACGGCTTTCACTTCGTCAACCGGGGTCTCGGGGGTGATGCCGTCCAGCTTCTCGATCAGGCTGCTGTAATCCAGGTTGTCGTTGCGGAAGGCGCCGGAGACCTGATAGAGCTTGGACTTGACGTCCTTCACCATCTCCTTTTTGCTTTTACCGGAGCGCAGGACGCGGCTCAGCACCTGCTGAATCAGTCCGGCGTCCATGTACTTCGCTTTCTTGGTCTCGGCGATCTCCGCCGCGAGCTCTTTCGGGTCAATTTCCGCTGCCATATTTTTTCTCTCTCAATACTTCGCACAG
>CAVCBG010000063.1:0-6843 GCA_963600285.1 Anaerovoracaceae bacterium | reverse complement strand
GTCATATAATTTAATACGAACAACAACGCGGGAGACCGCGAATTAACAAGGAGTGTACATTATGCGTAAACCCATGGTCGCCGGCAACTGGAAAATGAACAAAACCGTTGCTGAAGGCGTGAAATTAGTCGAAGAACTGATCCCGATGATCAAAGACATCAACAGCGTTGACCGCGTTGTCTGCCCGCCTTTCACCGCTCTCTACAGCGTCTCCCAGCTCGTTAAGGGCACCGGCATCGGCTGCGGCGGTCAGGACCTTTTCTGGGAAGAAAAGGGTGCCTACACCGGCGAGATCGCCCCGAACATGGCTGCCGAACTCGGTGAATACATCATCATCGGCCATTCCGAACGCCGCGCTTACTTCGGCGAAACCAACGAGACCGTCAACAAGAAGGTCATCGCCGCCCTCAAGGTCGGCCTGACCCCGATCGTCTGCGTCGGTGAAACCAAGGACGAATTCGACGCCAACAAGACCGAAGCCGTTGTCTCCGGTCAGGTTCTCGAAGGCCTCAAGGGTCTGAGCGCCGATGATGCCAAGAAGATCATCATCGCCTACGAACCGGTCTGGGCGATCGGCACCGGCTTAGCCGCCACCGGCCCGCAGGCCAACGCTGTCATCGCGGACTACATCCGCAAGCCGTACGCCTCCATGTACGGTGAAGACGCCGCCCAGGCGATCCGCGTTCTGTACGGCGGTTCCGTCAAGGCGAACAACGCTGCCGAATTCTTCGGCCAGCCGGACATCGACGGCGCCCTCGTCGGCGGTGCTTCCCTGAAGGCCCCGGACTTCACCGGCATCGTTCAGGCCGCTGCTGCCTAAGCATAATCCAAAACAATCGACAGGCACTCTCCGGAGTGCCTGTTTCGGTTATAATAGCCCTATGTCTGTCTTTACCCTCTTCTCGTATTTCGGCCTGCCGCTGATCCTTTTCTTCGTCTGCCTGCCGTTCCTGCTCAATTCCCGCGGAACCGGACGGACGGCGCTCACGGCGCTCTCCCTCGGCGCGTCGGTGAACGGCATCGCCAAGCAGCTCCTCAAGATCCCTCACCGCTGGGTGACGGAACCGGGATTCGAGCCGAAAATCATGGAAGCGGGATACGCCATGCCCTGCGAGCGGAGCATGCTCGCGGCGGCGGTATTGACAGCCATCGCGCTGTCGACGAAGAAGACTTGGGCGCGGATCGTCTGCGCGGCGGGGATCATTCTCACCGCGGCGTCCCGCCTGTACCTCGGCGTGCAGTCCTTCGCGGATGTCCTCGTCGGCGTACTGCTCGGCGCGGGCTGCGCTGTTCTCGTACACTTCATCAAGGATCCGGCGCGGCTTGCCCTCTGCGCGGGCTGCGGCCTTGTCTGCGTACTGCTCGGCGGGTCCGCTTGGGGATTGGGTCTCAGCGTGACGGCGGGGCTGCATCTGCTCTGCGAAGGGCTCTTCCGCAAGACCGACCGTCCGCGGCATATCCTTCTCATCCTGCTTGAACTGCTGCTCTGCGCGGGCGCGTGCCTCGCGCTGTATATCGGCGTGCCGTTCCTCGTGGAATGGCTGCTGACGCCGCGATGGCCGGGCGAGGCGCTGATCGTAATTCTGATCACCGCGCTGCCCGTGACGCTCCTGCCGCTGTGCTTCCGTTGGCTGACGGACTGGCGGACCGAGGCGAAGTAATGCCGCAGCCGATTTTCTTCCATTCCGGTGATTACCGGGTCGAGACCGATGTCTATCAAGGGCCGCTGGACCTCCTGCTGGACCTGATCGAGAAAGCGGAGCTGGACATCACCGTCCTGTCGCTCGCGCAGGTGACGGATCAGTTCCTCGATTACGTCCGCGCGATGAAGGAAGACAACCCGACGGACGTCTCCGCCTTTATCGTCATCGCCGCGCGGCTGATCCAGATCAAGTCCGCGGCGCTGCTGCCGAAGCCGCCTTCCACCGTGACCGAACTGGATGAGGACAGCGGCGAAGCCTTGGCGCGGCAGCTGATCCTCTATAAACGTTTCAAAATGCTTTCGGATTCCCTGCGTGAACGCGAGGACGAGGACTTCCGCTCGTATATCCGCCTCAAGGCGCCGGATGTCGGCCTCGAGCCGAGTTTGGATATCTCCGGGCTGACGGGCGAAACCTTGGCCGAGATCGCGTCAAGGCTCTTCGCGGTGAAGAAGCAGCCGAAGCACCTCGCCGCGGTGATGACCCGTCCGCGGCTCAGCATTCACGACAAGATCCGCATGCTCATCGACCGCGTACGCAATTCCGTCACGGTCAAGTTCTCGTCCCTGCTGCATGACCGCGACCGGCATGAAGCCGTGGTCACCTTCCTCGCCATGCTTGAGTTAATTAAACAAAACGCCGTCTCCATCCGTCAGGATGAGAATTTCGGCGAGATTGAGATCGAGAAGGCGGACGCCTTCGATCAGAAGAAAGATTTCAAATCCGAATTCGGCGATTAGGCGATGGGTTTTTTGAGCGGCAGCCCGGTGCGGCGCGGATAGCCCGCGGGCGTGTGCTCGATCTTCGGGATACGGACCAGCCAGCGGCGTCCCTCAATGCCGGGGATCACGACTTCGGTCAGCTCCGCTTTGCCGCCGCCGAGTTTGGCGATGGCGGTCTCCGCTGTCGGCACTTCCTCCGGGGCGGATTCCCCCTTCTGCGCGAGCATGACCCCGCCGACTTTCACCAGCGGCAGCAGGTATTCGCATAGGACAGGCATGACCGCCACGGCCCGGGCGGTCGCCGCGTCGTACTTCTCGCGGTGGGCTTTATTGATCCCCAATTCCTCGGAACGATCCTTCAGGACGGTGACGTGCTTCAGGTGCAGCGTGTTGCAGACGAGCTGGCAGAAATCCGCCTTCTTCCCGACCGAGTCGACCAAGGTCAGACGCAGTTCGGGGTAGAGGATGCGCAGCGGGATGCCGGGGAAGCCGGCGCCGGTGCCGATGTCGATGAGCGACTTGCCGTTCATGTCCCCGAGGACGGTGGCGCAGGTCAGGGAGTCGAGGAAATGCTTGAGGCGGATGCCTTCGAGGTCCCGGACGGCGGTGAGGTTGATCTTCGCGTTCCAATCCATCAGCAGATTCTCATACACGCGGAACTGCTCCGCCTGCTCCTCGCTCAGCTTAATCTTAAAATTTTCTTCAGCGATATTGATCCAGTTTTCCATAGAAACCTTAATAAAAATTATTTCGAAGTCTGACGCTGCCGTACCACCTCGAAGATGAGGATGCCGGCGGCGATCCCGGCGTTCAGGGATTCGATCTCCCCGGGCATGGGGATGAGGACGGAGCCGTCCGCGACTTCAAGCGCGCGGTCGCAGGGACCTTCCGCTTCGGAGCCGATGACGAGCGCGGTCGGCTGACGGAAGTCCGTCTGCCAGCAGCTCACGGCGTCCACGATATCCGCCGCGAAGACCCGCATCCCGGGCATGGCGCGGAGGTACTTCTCCGCCGCGTCCCAGTCCATGCGGGCGAAGGGGAGGCGGAAGTGCGTGCCCATGCCGGAACGGATGACCTTCGGCGAGAAGGCGTCCGCGCAGCCGGGCATGAGGAGCAGGGCGTCGGCGTTGGCGGCGGCAGCGGTGCGGAAGAGCGTGCCGAGGTTGCCGGGGTCGTGAATGCCGTCCGCGACGATGATGAAATCCGCCTGCTTCGGCAGCGGCAGCGGGTTCATGCGCATCACAGCCAGCACTCCCTGCGGCGCGTCCGTGTCGGAGATGGACTCCATCAAACGCGGCTCGATCTCCTCGACCTGCGTGCCGGCTGCCTCAAAGGCGCGGACGAGCTTCTCCGCCCGTTCGCTCAGCGGCGCGCTCCATAACAGGTAGCAGCAGTCGTCCGCGTGGGCGAGCGCCTCTTCCACCAGACGGATGCCCTCCGCCACGTAGCGTTGGGCGGATTCGCGTTCCTTCTTCTTGGCGGTCAGGAGGCGGACCTCCTTGATCTTGACATTCTGCGCGGAGGTGATCATCACTGCGGTCCTTTCCGTCCGAACTGCTTCTCCAGCAGGTCAATGCTGAGGTGGATCATCGTCGGCCGTCCGTGCGGACAGGTGCGCGGCGAACGGCACTGTTCCAGATCGCGGATCAGGCGGCGCTGTTCCTCCTCGGAGAGCGGCTGCCCGCCCTTGACCGCCATGCGCTTGCAGACCATGCGGGCGATCTTCTCTTCCTTCAGGCCCTGCATCGGCGTGTTGTCCTCCTCAAGGTCCTCCACCACGGCCGCGATGGCCGCCGCGGGCGAACCCTTCTCGAAGAGGGACGGCATCGCCAACACCCGGTAAGCCGACGGACCGAATTCCTCGATCTCGAAGCCGAGTTTCTTTAAGGTTGGCAGATTCTCATCCAAAATGGAGGCCTGCCACGGCGGGAGCTGCACCACGGCGGGCTCCAGGAGGGCCTGCGAGGCGACGGTGCCCGCGGCTTCCATATCCATCATTTTCTCATAAAGCACGCGCTCGTGGGCGGCGTGCTGGTCGATCAGGTATAAGCCGTCCGGCCCTTCGGCGAGAATGTACGTCGCGCCGACCTGGCCGATCCAGCGCAGGATGGGGAAGAAGGGCGAGGCCGTATTCTCGGGCTGCGGCGCGGGCGCTTCGGACTGAACCGGCTGCGCGGGCGCGGGCTGTTCGGGAGTCGGGTCGGGGATGAACGGCTGATAGACCCGCGGCGGGAGCTCCTCGGAAGGTTCGGGCGCGGACTGCGACTCCAATCCCTCCTGCGGCAGCGTACTGCGCCACAGCGGTGTGTTCGCGGGCGTCGCGGCGTTCGGGTCGAAGCGCGGGACGTCGGAGGGACGGTTGAACGACGGCCAGACGGTCGGCGTGTTCAGTTCCGGGACGGGGGACTGCGTCACCAATCCCCGGCGCACGGCGCGGTGTACGCCGCCGATGACCTTCTCCGGGTTGCGGAAGCGGACTTCCGCCTTGGCGGGATGGACGTTGACGTCGACTTCCTCCGCGTCCACGGTGATGAAGAGGGCGATGATCGGGAAGCGCCCGACCATGATCAGCGTCTGGTAAGCCCGCTGCACGGAGGAGTTCAGCGCCACGTCCTGCACCCAGCGGCCGTTGACGAAGTAATTCATTTCCTTGCGGTTGGAGCGGGTCAGCCCGACGGGGCTGATGAAGCCGTAGATGTAAAGCCCGTCCTCGTCCAGCTCGACCTCGATGAACTGCTTCGCGATCTCAAGTCCGTACACGGCGGCCAGGATCTCACGGTAGTTGCCGTTGCCGGTGGTCTGGAGCAGGGTCTTGTCCCCGTTGATCAGCTGCCAGCGGATGTCGGGATACGCCAGGGCGTAGCGGGAGATGAGCGTCTCGATCTGGCCGCGCTCGGTGGCGTCGCTTTTGAGGAATTTCAGGCGGGCGGGGACGTTGTAGAAGAGGTCCGCGATGGTGATGTTCGTGCCGACAGCGCAGGCCGCCGGTTTGTTCGACGTCACGAATCCGCCGTCAACGACGATGCGGCTGCCGGTCTCGCTTTCCGGCGTGCGGGTGGTGATGGTCATTCGAGAGACGGAACCCGCCGCCGCCAGCGCTTCCCCGCGGAAGCCCAGGGTGTGAATGTGGAAGAGGTCGTCGGCCGTGCGCAGCTTGGACGTGGCGTGGCGCTTGACCGCGGTCTCCAATTCGTCCGCCGGGATGCCGCAGCCGTCATCCGTGATCTCGATGAGCTTCTTGCCCGCCTCCTCGATATGCACGCAGACGCGCGAAGCGCCCGCGTCGATGGAGTTCTCAATCAACTCTTTGACGACCGAAGCCGGCCGTTCAATGACCTCGCCCGCCGCGATTTGCGACGCGACTTCTTCCGCAAGAACTTTGATCGTCACAGCAGCGCCGCCTTTCCGCCCGGACCGGAGGAGAGAATGTCCTTCACGCCGGGGACGCGCTCCACGCGGGAACGGATCTCATCCGCGGCTTCGGACGGGCAGAGGATGTGAACATTCGGGCCGGCGTCCAGCGTGCAGAAGCAGGGGATGCCTTCCTCCCGCCAAGCCTTGACGCCCTTGACGAGCGCGATGGAGGCGGGCTCCCAGTAAAGCAGCGGCGGGGTCGACGTCATCATGACCGCGTGCATGAGCAGGCAGTCGCGTTCGCTGACCTCCGCGAGCGCCGCGAAGTCTTTATTCAGGATGGCGGCGCGGCATTTCTCGATCCGCGCCGGGGCATCGGCCACGCGCGCCGACTGGTAGGGACTGGTGGCGGCCATGCCGTGACCCGCGGAGGAGCCGACTTTCTTATGCTCCCCGCTGATGACGGCGATGAGATCCGTCAGATCCCAATGCTCCGCGGGCGCGATGGAGACGGACACCGAATCCGCGTCCCCGCTGCCGTAAAGCCATTCGCAGAAGCCGCCCGGAACCGAACGGCAGGCCGAGCCCGAGCCCATCCGCGCCAGGCGGGAGCAGTCCCGTTCGCTGAGGTCAAGGCCCGCGGCGGCCGAACCGGCCAGCGCCAGCGCCGCGAAGGCCGAAGCCGACGAAGCGATGCCCGCGCCCATGGGGAAGTTGTTCTCGGAGACGATCTCCGCGAACCGCTCCTCGCCGGACAGACGGCGTACCTCATCCATGAACTTGGCGGCGCGGTTCAGGGAGGCGCCGGTGACTTCCTGCCCGTTGACGGTGAGGACGTCTCCGTCCTTCAGGTCATCCCGGAAGGTGACGGAGGTCTTCGTGCGCAGGGCGGCGAGATTCATGGAGACGGAGCCGTTCACCGGCAGACGGAGTGCGTCGTCGCGGTTGCCCCAGTATTTGATAAAGGCGATATTCGGATGCGCGAATGCGGTTTTTGTCATGTTTCGATCCTGTCCCACGGTGAAGTGCCGTGTTATTTTCCTATGATAGAGTATAGCAAAAAAGCG
>CAVCBG010000062.1:0-6899 GCA_963600285.1 Anaerovoracaceae bacterium | reverse complement strand
CTGAAGTCGAACATCCCGAAGCTCGGCAGGACGCTGCGGATGGGATCGAGGAGGGGATTGATCAGGTCCTCGACCTTCTGGCGGAACGTATTATCCGGCGGGACGACCCACGACAGCACGCAGTAGATCAGCAGCAGCGCCGACATCACCTGCACAAACAAATTCAGAAAAATCTTGAGAAACCCGAACATACTTCACGCCCGATTCTTATAAACCCGCGGACCGACGAGCGCCGTCCCGATGCGAACCATCGTCGCGCCCTCTTCCACCGCGATGGAGTAATCCGCGGAGGTGCCCATGGAGAGCTCCGTGATCCGCGCGTTCATATTCGTGTTGAGATACTCCGCGATCTTCCGCATGCGGATGAAATACTTGCGGTTGACCTCGGCGTCCTCCACCAGCGGAGGGAGCGTCATCAGCCCGCGCACCTGCAGATGCGGCATGGCGGACACCGTCTCGAAGTCCTTCAGGAATTCGTCCGTCAGCGTATCGCTCCCGAACGTCCAGCCGCTCTTGGATTCTTCCCCGCCGACGTTGCACTCAATGAACACCGGCATGACCTTGTTCCGCTCCGCGAGCAGGGATTCCATCTTCTCCGCGATGTCCAGGCGGTCCAGCGAATGGTATTCGTCGAAGAGGTCCGCCACGAGCTTCGCCTTGCGGCTCTGCAGATGCCCGATCATGGCGAGCGTACATTCCTCGGCGCGGAATTCATTGATCTTGTCGGGGACTTCTTCCGGGTAGTTCTCGCCGTAGAGGCGGATCCCGGCCTGCTGCAGCATGGCGACGACTTCGGCGGGCTTCGTCTTCGTCACCGCCATCAGGCGGATATCCGAAGCGTTCCGTCCGGCGCGGGCCGCGGCGGCATCAATGTTCTTTTGAATATCGTCAATGTTCTTTTGAATCGTACTCAAATCTACCATTTTTTCACCCCAGTGTAATGAACACACCGAAGCGGCCGGTCATTCCATGGTCGCCGCGATGCGAAAACCATTCGTCTTTATGGCACACGGTGCAAATCTCCGCGGTCTCAATCTTTGTCACGCCGTGATCCTCAAGCAGCATGCGGTTCGACTTCCACAGGTCCAGGCGGATGCGGCCTTCGCTCAGGTCCGCGATCTCGCTGTAGCGTTCGCCGAAGCGGCGGCGGAAATGCGCGGCGCAGTCATCTTTGACCTCGAAATGATCCGGGCCGATGGAAGGGCCGATGCCCGCCAGCAGGTCTTTCGGATCGGTGCCGTAGAGCTTCGTCATGTTGCGGATGGTGATGCCGCCCATGTCGTCCACCGTACCGCGCCAGCCGGCGTGATAGAGGCCGACAGCCCGATGCACGGGGTCGTAGAGGATGACCGGCACGCAGTCCCCGAAGCGCTGCACCAGCGCGATGTCGGGGTTGTCGGTGATCAATCCATCCGCCCGCAGCGGACGGGTGTCGGAATCCCGATGAACATCGACCGCGATCACGGTGCGGCTGTGGCATTGCCAGCCGTCGTAACGGTTCTCAAGCGTCATCCCGCCGCATTCCAGCATCCGGCGGACGTTCTCTCTCGTGTTTTCCTTGGAGTCGCCGAGGGTGATGGACATATTCAGCGAGTCGAAGGGCTTCGGGCTGACGCCGCCGAAGCGGGTGAAAAAGCCGTGCTTGATCCCCTCGTTGAGGAAGCTCTCAAATTGATAATACTTCAATCCATTCTTTTCGGTGACGATCATTTTATTCTCCATTCAGCAGCGATTCCTCGATCCGCGGGATGAGATACCAGCAGAGGAAGAAGCCGAAGAGCGCGCCCGTCAGGCAGCGCAGCAGCGGCGTGGATTCCCGAGCGAGGGCCGGGATGAGCTTCCCGAGGGCCTGCGTGCATCCGTCCAGCGCCATCGGAAGGGCGCCGAAGATCAGCGCGGGAATGGTACCCACCGCCTTGATCCGATTCTTTGACAGGAAGAAGATCAGGCAGAACAGCGCCATGAACAGATAAATCGCCAGGCACCGTTGGCAGACTGCCGTCTTCCATCCCATCGCTTCCGTCCCGATGAAATCGCGCACATCGCGGACAGTCTCAAGCGCCTCACCCGCCGCGTCCGCGAGGGAATCCGCGCCTTCGAGCGGATAGTACGCCCGCGGTCCGTAGAGGAAAAAGCAGCGGTACGGCAGCTGATGACAGAGGAACCGGAAAACGCGGTAGATCAGCTTCGCGAGGGAGCGGTGTCCCTCATGCATCAGCACCGCCGGCAGAACCGCCGCGCCGTCGTAACAGACGAAAACAAACGCGAATATTAATCCATATCCGCGTCTGATCAGCGATTCGGCACGCTCGGCGAAAGCCTTCATGTCAGTTGACGACCTCGACTTTCGTCCCGGAAAGCCCCGCGGCGACAATGTCCAGATCCCCCGGGTCCAGCCCGACGAACGGATCGGTCCAGCGGTAGATCCACTTCGCGTCCTCGTTCTTGCAGTTGACGCAGCCGTGCGAACGGGCAACGCCGAAGCTGTTATGCCAGAACACGCCGTGAATGGCGACGCCGCCGGTTGCGAACATATAGTTCCACGGCACGCCCGGGGTGTCCCAACCGCCGCCGTTCACCGCGCCCGCCATATGCAGCGAGATCAGCTTCCGATGCGGCGTATGGTTGCCGGTCGGCGTGGAATAATTATCGGTCTCCTGACCGTCGTTGGTGTAAATCGCGCCGGACGAGACGCGGCAGAAGAAGACTTCGTCTTTGCCTTCGTAACAGGTCAGGGTCTGGTAAGTCGTGTTCACGAGGATGCGCTTCTCCTCCGCGTCGGGATGAATCTGCGCCACATCCTCATCGCGGAAGCGGCGGAATGCCCGTCCGTCCGCGTAAACGCTGTCGCCGTAAGTTCCGTAAAGCTCGTTGGCGCGGTACATAACGGTGCCGTCGTACGAGGTCTTGATGTCATCCACCCAGAAGACCTGTCCGTAATAGGCGCGCGGATTGTGTTCGGCGATGGACTGATACCAAGGCGAAATGGGATCGGTCTCGAAGCGCAGCCCGACATAAGGGACGGTGATCTCCGCCCAGAATCCCTTGCCGACGCTGGCCTGCGGCAGCTCGGTCTCGAGCTCATTCGGCTCGTTCTTGACGATCTGTACATTCGTTGAGTAGGCGTAGCCGTACGGCGTCTCGTACCACGTGGCGATCGGCATCCCCGTGGGAGGCGTGCCGATGACTTCGCGGTAAATCGGGAACACCGTGTCTTCGTAGACGATCTTCGCGATCGGCGCGTCGCTGTCGGGTCTGGTGCGGAAGTTCAAAATGCCGGACGAGCAGTTGCGCCCGAGCATCGCCGCGTCCGGGAAGTTCTCCAGCGCGGCGTTTTGAATGGCGCGCGTGCGCTGAATGGAGGCTTCGACGTCCTTCGGCAGCAGAAGCACGCCCGCGGCAAGGGCGGACGCCTTCAGGAATTCACGGCGGGACATTTTATAGGCCATGGCGGTCAATCCTCCCCGCGCTGACGGGCGCGTTCGGAATCGCGCTTGGCGATGTCATTGCGCTTGTCGTAGAGCTTCTTGCCCTTCGCGAGGCCGATCTCGACCTTCGCGAGCCCGTGCGTCAGGTAGACGCGGAGCGGGATCACGGTCACGCCCTTCATGCGCACTTCATTCCAAATCTTGCGGATCTCCCGCTTGTTGAGCAGCAGGCGGCGGGAACGGGTCGGGTTGTGATTGTAACGGCTGGCGGGATCGTACGGCGAGATATGCGCGCCGACGAGCCAAGCTTCCTTCCCGTCCTCGATCTTCACATACGCCTCACCCAGGCTCATCTGCCCGGCGCGGATGGACTTGATCTCGCTGCCCTGCAGGGAAATGCCGGCCTCGAATGATTCCAAAATAAAATATTCAAACCGCGCTTTGCGGTTGGTAGCGACAACTTTTTCACTCATGCCTCTATTTTAGCACGAAATAAAGCGTTTTGAACGGCAGCGGGAATGATTAAGGAAACACTGACGTTTTCCCGCGGCGAATGCTCCGCTGCCGTCAAATGTCTGACAACTTACATATCAACACCTGACATTCAACCTATTTGAACGGCGGGTTAATTGTTGTACAATAGAAGTAATGGATGAATATCAACCTTTATACGGAGGAAAACCGATGTCAAAGAACAACGTAACCATCATCAAAACGCCGAAAATGCTGCTCCCGAACAAGAGCATTGACATGACCAAATGGGCCGTCATCGCCTGCGACCAGTACACTTCCAACAAGAGCTATTGGGACAAAGTTGAAGAGATCGTCGGCGACGCCCCGTCCACGCTGAAGATCACCTTCCCGGAATACTATCTGGGCAAGATCGACGAAGCCGCGAAGGTGGCTGACATTCAGAAAGAAGAACGCAAGTACCTCGCCGAAGGTATCTTCGATGAACATCCGGGCATGATCCTCGTCGAACGCAAGATCGACAACGGCACCCGCTGGGGCCTGATGCTCCTCATCGACCTCGAAGACTACGACTTCACGAAGACCTCCACCAGCTGGATCCGCGCCACCGAAGGCACGGTTGCCGAACGCATTCCGCCGAGAGTCAAGATCCGCGAAGGCGCCCCGCTCGATCTGCCGCACATCCTCGTGCTCGTTGATGACAGCGAGAAGAAGCTCATTGAGCCGCTCATCGCCAAGAAAGACTCCCTGAAGAAGGTCTACGACTTCGACCTGATGCTCGGCAGCGGCCACATCACCGGCTACTCCCTGGCCGATCCCGCCATTGAGAACCAGATCTACGACGCCATTGCCGAAATGCAGTCCGACGCCGTTCTTGAAAAGAAATACGGCCCTGTCAGCCCGAAGTCCCGCATCCTCTTCGCCATCGGCGACGGCAACCACTCCCTCGCCACCGCGAAGACCATTTGGGAAAATCACAAAGCCGAATGGGGCATGGATCATCCGGCCCGCTACGCGCTGGTTGAGATCGAGAACCTGCACGACCCCGCCATGGCTTTCGAGCCGATCCACCGCGTCCTCTTCGGTGTGAAGGGCAATGTCGCGGACCTCTTCGCCGCCGACCCGGCCTGCACGGTTGAGGTCAAGGCCGCTGCCGATGCCGACGCCATGATCAAAGAGATCAACGCCACTCCGGAAGGCATGCAGCGCTTCGGCGTTGTCCAGAACGGCAAGGCTTCCATCGTCACCTTCATCAAGGCCCCGTCCGTCCTCTGCGTCGGCTCCGTCCAGCAGATCCTGGACAAGTGGAAGGCCGACGGCAAGTTCGAGAAGATCGACTACATCCACGGTGCCGAAGACCTCGTGAATGTCGCTGCCGCCGAGAACGCCGCGGGCATTTACCTCCCGCCGGTCCAGAAGAACGGCTTCTTCCAGGGCATCATCCGCGACGGCGCGCTGCCGCGCAAGACCTTCTCCATGGGCGAAGCTCACGAGAAGCGCTTCTACATCGAAGCCCAGCAGATTCTCTGATCCGAATCACAATTTACACATCAAACAGGCGGTATCGTTCGCGGTACCGCCTGTTTTTCGTCATGTTTCGCAACCGATTCCCCAATCCGAGCGTATAATAAGTGCGCGAATTGCCGGGCGCAAAACCGGCAATGTGAAAGGAAATCATTTTTATGAAAACTCGTTTTTTCAATATTGTTCTGCTTGCTCTGGTTCTTGTCCTGAGCCTGAATCTCTGCGCCTTCGCGAACGCTGACACCGCGGGCAACTACTTCTCCGGCACGGATGAAGAGAAGCTGGCCGATGTCGACCGCGACCTTTACAAAGTCGGTCAGACTGTTGAAGTCTCTTCCGTGAAAATCGGCGGCAGCGCTCTGCTCGTCGGCTTGAACATCAACATCGCCGATTCCGAAATCGCCGGCAGCCTGCGCTCTGTTGAGCAGACCCTGACCGCGGCCGACACCAAGATCAACGGCAACATCACCGTTGTCGGTCAGAACCTGACCTTCACGAACGTCACCACCGGCGGTGTCTACGCTGTCGGTCAGAACGTCAGCTTCTCCGGTGAAGCCGACGCTGTCTCCATCATGGCTGCCAACGTCACCCTCGGCGGTACCATTCACGGCGACGTTGAGATCAACGCCGCGACCGTCTCCCTTGCCGATGACCTCAACGTTGAAGGCAAGCTGACCATCTCTTCCGCTTCCGAACCGTCTATGCCGACCAACGGCAAGATCGAAAGCTACGACTACAGCCGCAACGTTCAGACTTCCCAGGGTCTGGCCGGCGCCGCTGTGGAGCAGTCCGTTGAGGAAATGGCTTACGAAGAAGACGACACCGTCTCCGGCGTTCTTGACATCGCCGCTTCCTTCGTTCCGGAAGAATCCCCGGCTGAAAAGATGGCCAAGTTCCTGGTGAACTGCGTCATCCTCGGCCTGGCCATCTGCCTGGTCTACGGCCCGAAGAACATCGCGAAGCCGGCTCAGACCATGCTCAAGAAGCCCGGCGCCACCTTCGGCCTCGGTCTGCTCGCGCTGATCGTCTTCCCGATCCTCATCCTCGTGTTCCTCTTCAGCGCCTTCACGTCCTACACCGCCGGTCTGCTGGCCGCGATCTTCACCGTGATCTGCCTCTTCGCCCGCACCTTCGTCGGTGCCTCCCTGGCTGCCGCGCTGCTGAAGAAGTACGCCAAGAACTCCTTCCTGAGCAACTCCTGGTTTGACGCCTTCGCCGGCGCCCTGATCTTCGCTCTGCTCAGCAAGGTCCCGTATCTCGGCACCATCATCACCCTCGGCTCCCTGCTGGTCGCCCTCGGCTGCTTCGTTCAGTACGTCATCTCCGGCCTGCGCTCCGACAACAAGAAAGCCAAGTCCGAACCGACCGCGGAAGTTGTCGAAACTCCCGCTGCCGAGTAAATCACTCGAATAGATATAACGAAAAATCCCATCCGAATTCGGATGGGATTTTTTGATTCAATGATCGATCTCAATC
>CAVCBG010000061.1:0-6928 GCA_963600285.1 Anaerovoracaceae bacterium | reverse complement strand
GAACCCGCCTTCGCCGCCTTCTCCCTCGCGAAGATCGCCGAGCTGAAGGAGATCCCCTTCGAGGAGGCGGACCGCGTCACCACGGCGAACGGGATCGCGTTCTTCGGATTGTAGCGGACAGACTTGAGACGGACTTCCGATGCCGTCTGCGGATGGGATTCTTAAGCTGTCATGACTTTTTGCCGTCCGTTCGCGGAAACCGTGTTATCTTATATAGGGTGATAAAAAACAGAAAACACGGAGGGAATTTAATGAAAAAATCCATAATCCTCTTGATGCTTGTCATTTCATGCCTGACCTTCGGCGTTGTTCACGCTGAAGTCGTGGATCAGGATACGCAGGACGCGATGGCTGAGTTCGATAAAGTCTTCGCGAACATCGGCAGCATGGTCAACACGATTGAGGAAGACCTCTGCGGTGAGGACAAGTCCCAATACCAGAGCCACATGACCGAGCTCGCGCAGCTGATCGTCGAGGCCAATACGCTCATCGAGGACGTTGACCTTTACTACCCGATCGACCTCTGGTACATCTACAACACCATCTCCAACGCCCCTTACTGCGGCACGGCGTCCACCGTTCTTGACGGTTACGACACCGCGAACACCAGCCGCTATTCCAATGAGGAGAAGATGGGCATCAAAGAGAACAGCGACATCTGCATGTGCTGGAATATCGCCACCGGCAAGGATGAACCGACCGGCTTCTGGAAAGACGGCGCCTGCCGCTGCACTTACGGTAAAAACAACTTCAACCCGAACATCGGCCGTACCGATGTGGATTGGGTCGACACCACCTACGATAAATAAATCAGACGAAACAAGTACGGAAAAAGCCTCTCGGAAACGGGAGGCTTTATTTATCTCTCGGCAACTGGTTTATTCTGTCATGCAAAAAATGTGATGTTATTCAGCACCTCCAACTATTGTCAGACAATCAAGGAATTGATAAAATAAGAATACGGAGGTCGACAGCCTTGTATCTGCCGGCGATGGTGAGTTCCCATCGAGAAGCGCCGCCGAAAGTGGTGAGACGATGGCGGATTTTAAGAAACATTGAAACCCAAAACTTCACGGCAGAAGCTGCCGAGCGCGGGTTTTTGTTTTTTAAATTGCTCCATTCATAAATCACACACGAAGGACCGCGATGCGGTCGGAAGAGAACCATTATTCTGAAAAGACAGGAGAGAAAGAAATGATCATTTACAATGCTTGTGTCATCACGTTTGAAAATGAGAATCGCGTCCTCAACGATCACGCTGTGCTGATCCGCGGGAACCTGATCAAGGACCTCGGGCCGTCCGCCGATATTCTGGCGAAATACCCCGAAGAAGAGAAAATCGACGCCGGCGGCAAGGTCCTGATGCCGGGTCAGATCTGCGCGCACACCCACTTCTACGGCGCGTATTCCCGCGGTCTGGGCAACAACCTGAAGCCCGCGAAGGACTTCCCGGAAATCCTTGCCAACCTGTGGTACAAACTCGACCGCGCGCTGGATCCCGAAAGCGTTCAGCTCTCCGCCGAGCTCTTCATGATCGACGCGGTGAAGAACGGCTGTACCGCCTTCTTCGATCACCACGCTTCCCCGAACTTCATCGACGGCTCCCTGGATGTCATTGAAGACGTCGTCCTCAAGTCCGGTCTCCGCGGCTCCCTGTGCTACGAAGTCACCGACCGCAACGGCAAAGACGGCGCGAAAGCCGGCATCGCCGAGAACGCCCGCTTCCTCAAGAAGATCGCGAAGAACAACCACGGCGGACGCATCGGCGGCGCCTTCGGCCTGCACGCCTGCCTGACCCTTTCCGAAGAAACCCTGGATGAGTGCGCTGCCGCGATTCCGCAGGGCTTCGGCTACCACGTTCATCTTGCCGAATCCCAGGAAGACGAATGGGACTCCCTCTACAGATACAACATGCGCTGCGGCGAACGCCTCTACAAGCACGGTATGCTCGGCGACAAGACCATCGTTGCCCACTGCGTGCACATCAACAAGCGCGAGATGGATTACCTGAAAGAGACCGGCACCTGGATCTCCCATCAGCCGCGTTCCAACATGAATAACGCTGTCGGCGCCGCTCAGGTCGAGTCCATGATCGACGACGGCATGAAGGTCTGCCTCGGCAACGACGGCTTCACCTTCGATATGTGGTCCGAATGGAAGATGGCGTACTACCTGCATAAGGTCGTCAACCGCGACCCGCGCCGCGGCAACGCCTACGCCATTCAGCAGATGGCTGCCTACAACAACGCCGCGCTGGCCGGTCAGGCCTTCGGCTTCGGCGACAAATTCGGCAAGGTCGTTGTCGACGCCCCGGCCGATCTCATCATCGTTGACTTCAAGCCGTTCACCGACTTCAACGCCGGCAACCTGCCTTGGCAGATCATCTTCGGCTGGAGCGAACGCATGATCACCGATACCATCGCCGACGGTAAGTTCGTCATGAGAGACCGCAAGCTGACGACGATTGACGAAGAAGCTGTTTACGCTCACTCTATGGAAGTTTATCCGCGCGTTTGGGCGAAGTATCACGAATATTGCGATAAAGAAGGTTAAGGAGAACTGATATGTCCGATCGTATGCATCCGATGTCATTTGACGAATTGATGAACCGCGTCCTGAAGGGCTGGCGGAAGTACGGTCAGCTGCTGGGCGTCGACCCCGTGTCCACCCTCGGCCGCGAACCGATTCACATCTTCAATGAGAAGATCGAAACCCCCTTCGGCCCGGCCGCCGGTCCGAACACTCAGCTCGCCGGCAACCTGATTGCCTCCTACGCGGGCGGTGCCCGTTTCTTCGAACTGAAGACCGTCCAGAAGATGGACGGCGAAGACCTGGCGAAGTGCGTTGCCCGTCCCTGCATCCTGGCCTATGATGAAGGCTACAACGTCGAATGGTCTACCGAACTGACCGTTGCCGACGCGCTGTCCGAATACATCCGCGGCTGGTGGGCGCTGAAGCTGCTCTCCAAAGAGCTCGGCTTGGGCGATCCCGACGGTTTCGTCTTCAACATGAGCGTTGGTTACGACCTCGAAGGCATCAAGCTGCCGAAGGTCGACGGTTACATCAACTCCATGATGGACGCCTCCAACACCGACGCCTGGAAGGAATGCAAGAGCTGGGCTCTGGCTCACGTCTCCGAATTCAAGAACATTGATGAAGCTTACATCAACGCTGTCAGCCCGAAGGTCTCCAACAGCATCACCATCTCCACCCTGCACGGCTGCCCGCCGGAAGAGATTGAGAAGATCGCGATGCACTTGATCACCAACAAGAAGCTGAACACCTTCATCAAATGCAACCCGACCCTGCTCGGCTTCGACTTCGCCCGCGGCACCATGGACAACCTCGGCTTCTCGAGCGTCAAGTTCGACGATCATCATTACACCACCGACCTGCAGTGGAAGGATGCCGTCCCGATGTTCAAGCGCCTGATTCAGGTCTGCAAGGAAGTCGGCGTTGCCTTCGGTCTGAAGCTCACGAACACGAAACCGGTTGACATTACCGATCACTTCCTCCCCGGCGAAGAAGCCTACATGTCCGGCCGTTCCCTGTTCCCGCTCTCCATCAACCTGGCCGCGAAGATCTCCCGTGAGTTCAACGGTGAGCTGGCGATCTCCTTCGCCGGCGGTGCCGACATCTACAACATCGGCGAGATTTACGGCTGCGGCATTTACCCGATCACCATGGCCACCAACATCCTGAAGCCGGGCGGCTATCAGCGCATGACCCAGCTGATCGACGCTGTCGGTACCGCGATGCCCTCCAAGAAGATCGACGTCGAGCGCCTGAACAAGCTCGCCGCCGACGCTCTGGTGAACCCGCATTACAAGGGCCTGCTGAAGAAGACCCCGCGCAAGCGCATTGCCGGCGTTCCGCCGCTCTTCGACTGCTTCAACGCTCCCTGCTCCGACACCTGCCCGATCCATCAGGATATCCCGGCTTATCTGCGTGCCCTTTCCGAAAACGATCCGAAGAAGGCTTCCGAGATCATCCTCGAGAAGAACCCGCTTCCGTTCATCACCGGCACCATCTGCCCGCATACCTGCATGAACTCCTGCAACCGCAAGCAGTATGAAGGCGCCGTCAACATCCGCGCCTGCAAGCTCGACGCCGTTTCCTCCGCTGTCGACGCTGCCCTGGCTGAGATCAAACCCGAAGCCAAGTGCGGCAAGTCCGCGGCTGTCATCGGCGGCGGTCCTGCCGGTATGGCCGCGGCGTACTTCCTCGCCCGCAAGGGTTGGGATGTCGCCATCTACGAGAAGGAAGACAAACTCGGCGGCGTTGTCCGCAATGTTATCCCGTCCTTCCGTATCTCCGACGAAGCGATTGACGGCGATGTGAAGATCCTGAAGGCCATGGGCGTCAAGATCAACACCGGCGTGAAGATTGACAGCATCGAAGACCTCAAGAAGTCCAACGACGCCGTGATCCTCGCCATCGGCGCGAACAAGGGTATGCCCCTCGGACTGAAGTCCGGCAGCAGCCTGAACGCGGTTGAGTTCATGTATGATGTGAAGCACGGTCACGCTCCGAAGCTCGGCAAGCACGTCGTCATCGTCGGCGCCGGCAACACCGCCATGGATGCCGCCCGCGTCGCGAAGCGCGCCGAAGGTGTTGAATCCGTCTCCATCGTCTACCGCCGCGACATCGCCAATATGCCCGCCGACCTCGAAGAGCTTGAGGGCGCGATGGACGAAGGCGTGAAGTTTGAGCCGCTGCTCGCCCCTGTTACCCTTGAGAACGGCAAGCTGGTCTGCGACGTGATGGCCCTCGGTGAACCCGACGCCAGCGGCCGCCGCAAGCCTGTCGCTACCGGTGAGAAGCGCGAGATCGTCTGCGATACGGTCATCGCCTCCCTCGGTGAAAAGGTTGACGGCGCCTTCTATGAGAAGCTCGGCATCGCCCTCGACGAAAAGGGTCTGCCGATTTCCTCCGGCAATGTCAAGGTCGTCGGTGACGGCGCTACCGGCCCGAAGACCGTCGTCATGGGCATCGCCTCCGCCGCTGCCGCCGTGAAGGATCTCTCCGGCGCGGATTACAACAAGTACAGAGTCCTCGACTTCGAGTACAAGGGCATCGCCAAGCGTGCTTATCTCAACCCGAAGTTCAACGGCAAGGAATCCGAACGCTGTCTCGAATGCGGCGGCCTCTGCGGTATGTGCGTTGAGTCCTGCCCGAACCGCTGCAATGAGTACGTCGTCGTCAACGGCAAGAAGCAGGTCATCCACATCGATGCCATCTGCAACGAGTGCGGCAACTGCGCCGTCTTCTGCCCGTACGAAGGCCGTCCGTTCCGCGATAAGATCACGGTCTTCACCGACCGCGCGGCGCTGGATGACAGCGAGAACACCGGCTTCGCCAACATCGGCGGCGGCAAGTACGCGATCCGCTGGAACGGTGTCGTCGGCGAGTATGCCTTCGCTGACATTCCGTCCAAGGAACTGGCTGACCTGATCAAGGCTTACGAGGCCTAAATCCCGAAACAGTCGTATAATGAACAGCGGTACAGCAATGTACCGCTGTTTTATTCAGGGAGGACAATGAAGAAGAACGCCGCGGTCGTCCTTGCTGCCGGGAAAGGCAGCCGCTTCCGATCCGGATATAAGCTGCTCACGCCGCTGAACGGCGAGCCGCTGATCCGCCGCACGCTGCGAACCGTGCTCGCCGCAGGGTTCGATGAAGTCTTCGTCGTGACCGGCGCGCACCATGAGGAGATGGCCCGCGCCCTCGCGGACTGTCCGGTGACGCTTGTGCGCAATCCCGAATGGGAGCAGGGGCAGTCAACTTCGCTCAAGGCCGGTATGCGCGCGGTGGGCGCGGATTACGAGCGGACGGTCATCTTCCTCGGCGACCAGCCTTACCTGAAGCCGGAGACGGTCGCGCTCCTGCTGAAGACCTCAGATGAATTCCCGGAGGAGATCATCGTCCCGGTCCGCGCCGAACGGCAGGGGAATCCCATCGTTGTCCCGGCCCGATATTACGAAAAACTGATCGAACTTTCAAGCGGCGACAGCGGCGGGAAACTGCTGCTGAAGACGTACGGCTTTCACGCCGTGCCCGTCGATGACAGCGGCGTACTGAAAGATATTGACACGATCGAGGATATCAAAATGCAGAATAATTTTTGGAAACTCTCCGCGGGCGAATTCACGCCGATTGAGATCAACGCGGCATCCATCGCGGACACGCAGGCTTACACTCCGGAGGGCGCGTACACGACGTTCCGTACCTATGACCGGCTGGGCGTATTGAACCTGACGAAGCACTTCAACCGCCTGGAGGAGACCTCCGCGCTGGCGGGATTCACTGTCAAGGTCGACCGCGAGAAGATCAAGCGCTTTTTGGCCGAATGGATCGGGAAATCCGACCCCGGCGAGAAGCGCATCCGCCTGACCGTGGACCTCAAGCAGAACGTCGGCGACATCTACATCGCGATGGAGCCGCTGCATACGCCCGCGCCGGAGTTCTATGAATCCGGCATCGTCTGCCTGACCGCGAAGGCGCACCGCGTGAATCCGAAAGCCAAGCTCAGCCGCTTCCTGAACATCGCGGAGGGGATCCGTCAGCACAGCGAGGGCGAGTACCAGGAGATCATCATGATCGGCGAGGACGGCAATCTGCTCGAAGGCCTCAGCTCGAATTTCTACGGCGTCATCGGCGGAACGGTTTACACCGCCAACGAAGGCGTCCTCTCCGGGACGACGCGCGACTTCATCCTGCGCATCGCCTCCGAAGCCGGCATCCCGGTCGTCCTCGAACCCATCCCGGCGGCACGAATTGCCGACCTCGACGAGAGCTTCATCAGCAGCACCAGCCGCTCCGTCCTCCCGATCCGCTCCATCGACGGAACTCCCATGCGTCAATCGGCCCCCGGCCCGGTGACGAAGCAATTGATGGACCGCTTCAATGCCGAAGTGAAGTCCGGGAT
>CAVCBG010000060.1:0-6949 GCA_963600285.1 Anaerovoracaceae bacterium | reverse complement strand
ATGTAATCGAGCGAGCTGAGGGCGGCGATGATCTCTTTATGCGTCTTGTACTTCTTGAGCTCCTCGCTGCTGACGGAGATGGAGATGGTATACACGCTGAGGCCGGAGTTCGCGTAGGCGGGATTCAATTCGATGTCGTCAATGGTCATCCCCAGCTTGCGGATGGTGGCCACGAAGTTCTGCAGGGAGGCGCTGTTGATCAGCTCGAGGTGAACCTCAAAATGGTTGGAGCGGTCCTTCAAGGCGATCTCCGCGGAGGGGAAGAACGAGAGGACGCAGTAAATGGCGGCGAAAATGATCAGCGAGAGCGTATAGCAGCCCGCGCCGCAGGCCAGGCCGAGAATGCAGCAGGTCCACAGGCCCACGGAGGTGGTGAGGCCTTTGATCTGGTTCCTGGAGGAAAAGACGATGGAGTTGATGGAGATGGTCGAGATGCCGATCATGACCGCGCAGGAAATCAAGTACGGCCCCTCTCCGTTGGTCAGAAAGATGTCGACGAAGACCGCGCAGGCGGCGCCGAGGGACACCAATGTGAACGTCCGCAGCCCGGCGGAATGGCGCTTCGTGGCGCGCTCCGTGCCGATGATGGCGGAGAGGACGATCGCGAAGATCAAGCGGAGGCAGATTGAGGATACGCAGAAGTTCCCTGCCCATTCTCCGAAGAAATTGATTAGCGGGTCGTGAAAAACAGTCATGATTATGATCTCCTGTAAGGTCCGTTACGGAACCTCGTTGGTTTTGCCAAATTGCTGAAATCCTCCTCCGCGGCGTTGGTGAAGGCGGCTTCGTCTTCATTGACCGGGTTGGAAGGCAGCTCTTCCTGAATTTTCTGAATGCGTTCAATCAGCAGCTCCGCGGCGTTCTTGGGGTTGCCGTTCTCGTCCAGATCCGCCACCGGTTCGATCTCTTCGAGCTTGTCCGAATAGGAGCCGGAGAGGTGCAGCGCGAGTTTCGCGCAGATCGGCGCCACGAAGTCAAACAGAACGCTTGAGGCGATGATTGAGGTCTGCAGCAGGCTGCCGGCTTCTCCGCCGAGGGTACGGGCACCGAGCGCGGCAAGACCGACGGCAACGCTGGTCTGCGGGTACATGGCGAGGCCGAGATAATTGCGGGTCTTCGCGGGCTTCTTCACCGTCAGGCAGCCGAGAAAACTGCCGGCGTAGAGGAAGATGCCGCGGACGAAGAAATACGTGACCGCGATGAGCAGCACGGAGACCGTCCCCGACCCGGCGTCGCTGTTGACAAGGGCGCCGAGGTTGAAGTTCAAACCGGAACGCACCAGGAACAGCAGCAGGATCGGCGGGCTGAAGTAATTCAGCTGCTTGAAGATCGTGTCGTCGTCCATCAGGTTCGCGAAAACGATGCCCATGGACATGCAGCCCAGCAGCGGGGAAATGTTCAGAACGGAGCAGAACCCGCAGAACGAGAAGAGGAAGGCGATGGCGACGATCAGCCGGTTGTCGGTGGAATGATGCTGTGAGAAGAACAGGTACATAAACACGCCGAACAGACCGCCGATGAGGAAGACGATGAAGTTGCGAATCAGCGGCGCGATCATGAGGCGCAGGTTAATGCCCTCGCCGGAGAGCATCGCGGCCGCGGCGGAGGTGGCAATGCTGTACGTCAGCAGGGAGACGATGTTGCTGAAGGCCAGGACTTCGAGCAGGGTCTCGACGAAGTCGCCCTTCGAGCGCGTCTGGCGGATCACCATGATGATGGATGTCGGAGACACCGCCGGCGCGAGCGATCCCATGATCAGGGAAAGCTCCATGGAGAGCCCGAGGACGCGGTTCATGGCCAGGAAAACGCAGACGGCCGAAACGGCTGACTGGATCAGGGTGATGACCACGACTTTCGGGCCGTTCTCCTTCAGGGACTCGATGCTGATGAACTGCCCCGTGCTGAAGGCAACGAAGGCCAAGGCGATATCCGCGAGGAACTCCATGCCGCTGATGATGTTCGACGGAATGAAATTCAGGCAGTACGGGCCGAGGATGATGCCGGCGGCGATATACGCGGTGACGTTCGGCAGCTTGAGCTTCTTGGTGAGGCGCGTCATTAAAAAGCCGCCGAGCAGCATCAATGAAATGGAAATCATCGCGCTTGTGGCCGGGTTATTCGAATGGAAACTTGTCTGCAGCAGCTCTAACATGATTCTCCTCTTTAATGTGGAATAATTCTACTCATATGTTATAATAATTTCAAGTTATAAAAATTTATCCAATAATAACAGGATTTTATCGGTATAGACATGCTTGACTCAAAGTTAGACACATTATTGGTAACCGCCGAAGAAAAGAACTTTACCAAAGCCGCCGAGATACTGAACCTGACCCAGCCCGGCGTCAGCAACCAAATCGCCCATCTGGAACGGGAAACCGGCGTGAAGATCTTCTACCGCAGCAAAGGGAACGTCCGCGTCACTCCGGAAGGGGAGATCGTGATCCGCTACGCCAAGCGCATCAAGGCGCTTTACAACCGCATGCAGGAGAAGATCGAGGAATATCAAACCGGCAAAGACCGGCTCCGCGTCGGCATCACGCACACCTCCGAGAGCAACGACATCGCGGAATATCTGGCCAAATTCGGCATGTCCAAAGCGAACCTCAGCATAACGATTATTACGGAGAACATAAAAAAACTTTATGAAATGCTCGAAAACTTCGAGCTGGACTTCGCCATCGTTGAAGGTCCCCGCCAGCAGATGAACAACATGAATTACCTGATGCTGGACACCGACTACCTGGTCTGCATCCTCTCGAATAACAATCCGCTTTCAAAGAAGCCGATGGTCACGCTGAACGAGCTGAAGAATGAGCACATTATCCTGCGCTCGGTTGAGTCCGAGACGCGGAAGCTTTTCGAGGCCACGCTGACCTCCATCAACGACTCCATTGACAACTTCGACATCTCGATTGAGGTGGACAACATCGCCACGATCAAGGACCTGATCCGCAAGGACCTCGGCGTCTCCATCCTGCCGCGGAGCGCGTGCATGGATGAGCTGCGCAAGAATAAGATCACGGCGCTTCCGATTGAGAACCTGAGCATGATTCGGGAGACGAGCATCGTTTACAACAAAGACTTCGCGGGCATCGACCTCATCAATGACTTCGTGGAGCTCTATCGACAGAATGTGATGATCCGCTGACAGGAGCGCTATGACAGAGCTGAAACGATTCCTCAATAAATATCCGAAGCAGTTTTGGGCAATCATCATCGGCTCGCTGATTTTCACCCTCGGCGGCTCGATGTTTTACGCGTATCAGAGCATTTACCTGCAGGAACGGCTGAACATCCCGCTGCGGTACGCCGCGCTGCTGATCTCGCTGCGCGCGCTGAGCGGCGTTGTCGCTTCCTTCTTCGCGGGCTCCATCGCGGACCGATTCGGAAGGCGGACGCTGGTGCTGGCGTCGCTTGCCGGCGGGGCAATCTATTATGTCGGGATGAAGTTCGCCGATCAGGTATGGGTCATGGCTGTGCTGATGTGTTTCTGGGGGATGCTGGACCTCTGCTACCCGGTGGGCGTGAACTCCATGCTCGCGGATATCATCCCCGGTGAGAATCGGCTCGAGGCCTTCTCCCTGCTGCGGATCACCTACAACACCGGCTACGCGGTGGGGCCGATCGTCGGCGGCATTCTGGCGGGGATCTCGTACGACATTCTCTTCAATTGGGCAATCGTCGGCTTCGCCGCGTCGTTTCTCTTCATGCTGCTGACGCTGAAGGAAACGCTTGATAAAGAGAAAGTCGCCGCGGAAAAGGCCCGGAGCAAAGAGGACGGCTCCATCATGATGGCGCTGAAGGATAAGCCGTTTACCGCGTCCGTCGTCCTCATGGGATTGAATTACATCGCCTCGTCCTGCATGTTTTACATGCTCTCGTACTTCGCCTCAAGCGAACACGGCATTCCGGAAGCCGCGGTCAGCGTTGTCTTCGTGGTGAACGCGCTGATGTGCGTATTCCTGCAGCTGCCTGTCATCCGCCTGGTGCGGAAGATGAAGCCGCTCGCGCTGATGATCATCTCCGGCTTGATGTACGCAATCGGCATCGCCTCCGTCCCGCTGTTTGACAACGTCTTCTGCTACTGCCTGTGCATGGCGGTGATGACGATCGGCGAACTGCTGATGACGCCGACCATGACGAACCTGGCCGCGAAGCTCGCTCCGCCGGAAGCGCGCGGACGGTATATGTCCATCCTGAGCCTGGCGCAGCCGTTCGGTACGGCGGTCGGCAACGCGATGCACGGCAACGTCTATGACCTGATCTCGCCCGCGATGATGTGGATCGGGGCGGCCTGCGGTCCCGCTGTGTCGGCGGTCGGCTTCACGATCATGCAGAAGGCGCTCGGGAATAACGAACGCTTCAAGGATCTATAAATAATCGAGAATACTTCGGTAAGCGGCGAGGATCGTCTCATACGAGACCGCGCAGTTCGCCGGACTTGTGGAAGGCAGCTCTATATGCGGGGCTGCCTTGTTTTTTCCGAAATTGCGGCGGTAGGCTTCGGAGGCCTTCTTCCCGTTCGTGAAGACAGCCGCGATGGGCGCTTGATTGAAGATAATGGATAGGTCGTTGGGGACGGCGTTGCGGATGGAGGCGTCGTCGGCGCCGTGAATGTCGCACGCCGCGAAGACATCCCACAGCGCGATGTGATGTTCGAGCAGAAAGGCGGTCTTCTCCTCGTTGGTTTGAAACGGTTCGCGCCCGAAGAGCGCCGCCATGACCGGCCAGAAGCGGTTGCGCGGGTGGCCGTAATAGAAGCGGTTCTCCCGCGACTTCGGCGACGGCATCGTGCCGAGGATCAGGACGCGGGAATTGCTGTCGTAGATCGGGCTGAACGGGTGGATGATCGTTTCCATCGGGGCTGTCAGAGCGTGATATTCGGGTAATCCGGGATGTTGGTGTCCCGCTTGATGTAATACCCGAGGAGGCGGATGTATTCGCTGACGGTATCCTTCCAGCCGGAGGGCGTCAGCCACCAGAAGTATTTGTTATATCCGGAGTCGGGCACGGGGTAGACCGAGAAGCGGAAGCCGGTGTTCGAGAAGGTGTCGCTGAAGATGGTCTTCACCCGGCGCGTATGCCAGCTGTCGGTGACGATGATGGCGGAGTTGAAGCCGAGGTCGTACATCTTGTTGATGATGCCGGTGGCTTCCTGACCGGTGTTTTTCGCCTGAAACTCCGCGATGTAGATCCCGCCCTCCGGGATGCCGAGCTCCTGCAGCTGCTCTTTTTGAAGCATGGAGTACGGCTGATTGTATTCGCCGAAGGTATTGCCGGTGGTTGTCAGCATGATGTTGGCGCCGTACCCTTGATGATAAAGCTCGGCCGCCGCGGTGACGCGGCTTTCGTCATTCCCGCTGAGAATGACAATGACGTCCGCGGGTTCAAGCGGATCTTGGTAAACGAGATATCTCCCTGCCGCGATGAACACGGCAAGGAGAATGACGATCACAAGCGGGATGACGAGACGCTTTTTCGTATTACGCTCCCTTTTCGAGCGCGTTCTTCATGCGCTCAAGCGCTTCGGCCAGGGTCGCGCGGTTGGTGCCCAGGTTCAGGCGGACGAACTTGCCGTAATCCTTCCCGAAGGCGATGCCGTCGTTGAGCTGGACGTGGGCTTTCTCGGCGAAGAAGTCCGCCGGTGAGCCTTCGATCCCGCACGCGGAGCAGTCCAGCCACATCAGGAAGGTGCCTTCCATCTTGTTCGTCTTGATGGCGGGCATATTGGCGCGGATGTAATCTTCGGCGAAGTCGCGGTTGCCTTCAAGGTAGACACGCAGCTCGTCCAGCCAGTCCTGACAGTCGCGGTAGGCGGCAATGCCCGCGATTTGGGCAATGCCGGTGACGCCGCTGCAAAGACCTGCCAAGGCCTTCGCGTACTTGTCGCGCATGTCCTTGTTCGGGATGATCGCCGCGGAGCAGGACAGGCCGGGGATGTTATACGTCTTGGACGGGGCGATGAAGGTGATGGTACGGTTGGCGAAGTCCTCGTTGATGGAGGCGATCGGCGTCTGATGATGGCCGGAGTAGATGATGTCGCTGTGGATCTCGTCGGAGCAGATATACATATTGTGCTTGGCGCAGATGTTCCCGAGCTTCGTCAGCTCTTCTTTGGTGAAGACTCTGCCGACCGGGTTGTGCGGGTTGCAGAGCATGAAGAGGGACGTGTTCGCCTTGATCTGGGATTCGAACTTCTCGAAGTCGATCTTCCAAAGACGGTCGCTTTCGTCGAAATAGAGGTCGTTGTTGATGCCTTCGATGTCGAAGTTCTGCGGGGCGGCGATGAACGGCGGATAGGCCGGGGTCTGGTAGATGACGGAGCTGTCGGCGCCGCAGTAGGCGCGGACGGCGAAGTTGAAGCCGGAGACGATGCCCGGCACGAAGATGATGCTGTCGGCGGTGATCTCCCAATTGTAGAGGCGCTTCATGCGGTCGACGATGACCTGTTTCAGCTCGTCATAATCCTTGGAATAGCCGAACACCGGGTGCTCCAAGCGCTTGCGCATGGCGTCGATGATCTTCGGGCAGACGTCGAAGTCCATATCCGCGACCCATAACGGCAGGCGGTCCGCCGGGTAAGCGTCCCATTTGACGCAGTTGGTGCCGCGCCGATTCGCGATCTTATCAAATTCGTATTTCATTCTTTTCCTCTTTTATTCCTTTATTTCTTCGCGATTGCGTAATAAGTCGGGATGTAATAGCTCCATCCCGGCTGAAAAGCCAAGTTCATTGCGGCGCCGGTGTCCGCCTCGATCTGGCGGATCTCTCCGCGGATGTACTCCGCGGACTGCGTCTCGGACCGGCGGTAAGCGGCGTATTCGATCTCCTCGAATCCCGCGCTCCGCAGCAGCTCGGGGAGCTTCTTCCCGGCGGCGGGGTCAATGCCTTCGCGGATCAGGGCCTCCCGCTGCAGCTTCGCCGCTTCGTAAAGCTCCGCGGGGCT
>CAVCBG010000059.1:0-6988 GCA_963600285.1 Anaerovoracaceae bacterium | reverse complement strand
GGGCTTAAGAAATGTTATACTTAACAAGATTAAAAAGAAAATCGCGCAGTGTGCCGATTGACATTACAGAAAGATGTAAGCCGCGGAACCGGCTTCGGTTGAAAACGACTATGAAAGAACACATTCGAAATTTTTGCATTATCGCGCATGTAGATCACGGTAAATCCACCTTGGCGGACCGCCTGCTGCAGATCACGGGAACAATTTCCGACCGGCAGATGGTGAACCAGGTCCTCGACAGTATGGACCTGGAACGCGAGAAGGGCGTGACGATCAAGGCCTCGGCCGTCCGCATGAATTACAACGCGAAGGATGGGCAGAGCTACGAGCTGAACCTCATCGACACCCCGGGACATGTGGACTTCAACTACGAAGTCAGCCGCGCCCTGGAGGCGTGCGAAGGCGCGCTGCTGGTCGTGGACGCGACGCAGGGCATTGAGGCGCAGACGCTCGCGAACCTCTACCTCGCGATTGATTCCGACCTCGTGATCATTCCGGTCATCAATAAGATCGACCTGCCTTCCGCGCAGCCGGACGAGGTCGCGGAATCCCTTGAGCAGCTCATCGGCTATCCCGCGGCGGACATTCCGCGCATCTCCGCGAAGAACGGCACGAACGTCGAGGACGTTCTCGAGCAGATCGTGAAGCAGATCCCCGCCCCGACGGACTCGGACGACGAGCCGCTGCGCGCCTTGATCTTCGACTCCCATTACGACTCCTACAAGGGCGTGATCGCCTACGTCCGCGTACGCGGCGGCGTGATCCGCGCGGGGAAGACGCTGATGGCAATGTCCACGCGGGCGGACCTGACCCCGATCGAAGTCGGCATCTTCAGCCCGGACATGCGGCCTGTGGATGAACTCCGCTCCGGCGATGTCGGCTATGTCGCCACCGGCCTCAAGACCGTGCGCGAATGCCGCGTCGGCGATACATTGACGCTTGCCTCCGAACCCGCGGCGGAACCGCTGCCGGGTTACAAGAAGGCGAAGCCGATGGTCTTCGCCGGTATCTACCCGGTCGAGGGCGAGGACTACAACGACCTGCGCGACGCGCTGGAAAAACTGCAGTTGAATGACGCCTCCCTGGACTTCGCGCCGGAAAAATCGCAGGCCCTCGGCTTCGGCTTCCGCTGCGGCTTCCTCGGCCTCTTCCATATGGAAATTATCCAGGAACGCCTGGAACGCGAATATGATCTGGACATCGTGGTCACGGCGCCTTCCGTTGAGTATGAAGTCGAGATGAATGACGGCTCCGTCGTCCTCATTGACTCCCCGGTCAAGCTGCCGGACGAAGGCAGCTTCCGCGAGATCCGCGAGCCGTGGATGAAGCTTGAGATCTTCACCCCGACCGAGTTCTACGGCACCGTCATGGAGCTTGTCCGCAAGCGCCGCGGCATGTTCATGTCGCAGGATTACCCGACCCCGAACCGCGTGCAGATGAATTTCGAGATCCCGCTCGCGGAGCTCATCGTCAACTTCTTCGACGAGCTGAAATCCCGCACGAAGGGCTACGCCTCCATGGACTACCAGCCGGCGGATTACCGCCCGGGCAACCTCGTCAAAGTTGAAGTACTGGTCTGCGGCGACCCGGTGGACGCGCTGGCGTGCATCGTTCATAAGGAAGACGCCTACCATAAGGGACAGCGTCTCGTGACCAAGCTGAAGTCCCTGATCCCGCAGCAGCTGTATGAAGTCGTGATTCAGGCGAGCGCCTCCGGGCGTGTGATTTCCCGCGCGGTGGTGAAGGCCCTGCGCAAGGATGTATTGGCGAAATGCTACGGCGGCGACATCACCCGTAAGCGCAAGCTGCTCGAGAAGCAGAAGCGCGGTAAGAAGCGTATGAAGATGGTCGGCGCGGTTGAGATTCCGCAGGAAGCGTTCATGGCTGTCCTGCAGCTGGATGATGAGGGGTAAGAAATGAGTGAGAAAACCGAAAACAAGCCCAACATTCTGAAGAAGATGCTCCCCGGGCTGATCTGCAGCGCGATCATTATCGCCGTCCTGATCTATTTCATTGACTGGGACGTGCTCAAGGAAGCGTTGAAGAACTGCTCCGTCAAGCTCTTCGTCGTCCTCTTCCTGTTCCAGACGCTCGGCTTCCTCTGCCGCGGTCTGGCCTGGCGGGTCATCCTGGATGACGCGCCGTCGATCCCGAACGCGTTCTTCACCATCTGCGAAGGGTATCTCCTGAACCTGCTGCCGCTGCGGCTCGGTGAGATCGGCCGTTCCATTATTATGGGCGGGCTGATCAAACGCAGTCCGTTTTACGTCTTCACGACCGTCATTCTGGAACGCGTCTTCGACGTTCTCGTCACGCTGGTCCTGCTGATCATCACGATCCCGATGCTCGCCGCGGGGACATTCTCGGGGACGACGTACTACATCCTGTTCGGCATCCTGATCGTCGGCATGATCTTCATGTTCTGGATGGCCTCGCATCAGGAAACGTTCCTGAACTTCATGAAGAAAATCATCAAGGAAGACACCAAAGTCGGTAAATTCCTTTATCCGAAGCTCCGCTCCCTGCTCTCCGGCATGACCATCCTGACCAAGCCGAAGCGCTTCGTCATCTGGCTCTTCTGGATCCTCGCGACCTGGGGCTGCTGGATCGCGACGGTTCAGGTCGGTATGCGGGAATTCTTCCCCGAACTGCCGGCTTGGGCGGGGCTGCTCGTGCAGGGTCTCGGCGCGCTCGGCGGTGCCATTCCCTCCGCGCCGGCGGGGATCGGGGTCGTGGAAGGCGCTTACGTCGTCTCCCTCGGCTTGTTCGGCATCGACCAGTCGTCCGCGCTGGCCTTCGGGCTTGTCATGCACGCGGTGTCCATCATCTCCCCGGTGATCTGGGGCCTGATCGGCTTCGCTGTGCAGGGACTGAAGCTCGGCGAAGTCTTCACCTCCACCATGGGTAAAAGCCTCGAGGAACCGGGAGAAGAGGAACAAAAGCCGGAATGAAGATCCTTGTCGGCCTGACTTACTACAAACCCTACATCAGCGGACTGACGATTTACGCCGCCCGTGTGGCGGAAGCTTGGGCGAAAGCCGGGCACGACGTCACCGTGCTCACCTCCCTTCATCAGGCGGATCTGCCCGCGAAGGAGACGATCAACGGCGTCCGCGTGGTGCGTGAGAAGGTTTGGTTCCGACTCAGCAAAGGCGTCATTATGCCGGGCTTCTGGCGCGACGCCGCGTCTTACATCAAGGAAGCGGATGTCGTCAACATCCATCTGCCGCAGTTCGAGAGCGGGATGCTCGCCTCCCTCGGACATAAATATCATAAAACCGTCGTCCTGACGTATCACTGCGACCTGCAGCTGCCGAAGGGCGCCTTCAACAAGCTCGCCAATCAAGTCGTGCTCGGCATGAATGACATCGCCGCGAAGAACTGCGACGCCATCGTGACGAATTCGCAGGACTACGCCGACAACTCCGACTTCCTCGGCAAGTATCGGGACAAGGTCCGCATCATTCAGCCGCCGGTCGCGCTGGAATCCGTGACGCCGGAGGAGATCAACGCCTTCCGCGCGGAGAAGCACGCGGATGACTATTCGCCGATCATCGGCATGGCGTGCCGCTTCGCCGCGGACAAGGGCGTCGAAATTCTTTTGGACGCGCTGCCGAAGATCCTTGAGGTTTATCCGAACGCCTGCGTCTTCTTCATGGGCCCTTACGGCAATGTGCCGGGCGAGCGGGCTTATTATGAACGGCTGAAGCCCCGCGTTGACGAATTCATCGCCGCGGGACATTGGCAGTTCATGGGACGGCTGCCGGATCACGAAGTCGGCTGCTTCTATCAATGCATTGACGCGCTGGCCATGCCCAGCCTGAACCGAACCGACTCCTTCGGCCTGGTGCAGATCGAGGCCATGATCAACGGCAAGCCCGTCGCCGCCTCGTCCCTGCCGGGGATCCGCGTGCCGGTGACCCGTCATGAAATGGGCCGCGTCTTCCCGACCGGGGATTCGGACGCCTTGGCGAAGGCGCTCATTGAACTGCTCGGCGAAAAGAAAGATTACACCGCGCTCGGCAGCGTGATCCGCGATGAATACAGTCCGGACAACGTGGCGGCGCTTTATGAAAAACTATTCCATACACTCGGGGGTATCTGACCATGGATGAAATCAGCGTACTGGATTATTTGAAGTTTCGCTTGAATCCCAAAAACATCGGAAAGGAGATTCTGCCCGAAGAGAATCCCTACGCGCCGGTCGTTGAGACCGAAGACGGCACCGTCGTCGTGGAACGGCAGCCGGGGAAGCTTGAAATCGCGCTTGAGAACGCGTTCGGCGGGAAGTCCTTCAGCGGCATCCGCCTGGACGGTATGTTCGTGCTCATCGCGGTGGTCTTCGCCATCGCGGCGCAGATCATCCTCGAGCCGACGATCTTCACCCGCACATCAATGATCCCGTGGTTCGGCGCCGGGTTCTACCTGCTCAGCGCGGCGTCCCTTTTCATCTCCTATGTGATGCACAAAAAGAACTTCGAGAAGCCCGAAGCCGCGGTTGAGGAGAAGAAATTCGACGACCGCATTGACGGCATTTGGCTGCTCGTCAGCACGGCGTTCATGATCGGCGCCTTCCTGCTTTTCGGCGGCAACCGCTTCACCTTCCTGAATGTCACCGTCTGGGTGCTTGCCCTGCTCACGGCGCTGATTGCCTTCAGCGGCAAATCCCTGCATGAGATCGTGTCCGACGGTTTCAACAAGATCAAGGCACTGTTCTCGCGGAATGTGCTCGTGACCGTACACTTCTCTTGGTGGAACCTGCTCTGCGTATTGGTTTTCGCCCTCTGCGCGTTCTTCTTTTTCTACAAACTCGACAGCGTCCCCGCGGAGATGGTCAGCGACCACGCGGAGAAGCTTTACGACATCCGCGACCTGCTGGATGGGCAGACTTCCATCTTCTTCACCCGCAACACCGGCCGCGAATGCTTCCAATTCTATTTCACCGCGCTCATTATCAAGATCTTCGGCACCGGGCTCACCTTCCTCAGTCTGAAGATCGGCGCCGCCCTGGCGGGGCTCTTCATGCTGCCCTTCATTTATAAGATCGGCAAGATGATCGGGAACCGCTGGGTGGGGCTCTTCGCGATGCTCTTCGCCGGGACCGGGTATTGGTCCGTGGTGATCGCGCGCGCCGCCCTGCGCTTCATCTACTACCCGATGTTCGCCGCGCCCGCGCTGTATTTCCTGCTCAAGGGCTTGAAAGAACGCAGCCGCGCCTCTCTCATCTGGTGCGGCATCTTCCTCGGGATCGGGCTGCACGGCTACAGTCCCTTCCGCATCGTGCCGATTGCCTGCGTCGTGATCTTCCTGATTTGGCTCTTCACGGACTGCGGGAAAGAGAACCGCGGCAGCGCGGTGAACGCGTTCCTGACCTTGGTCTTCTTCGCCTTCATCGTCTTCCTGCCCCTCGCCCGCGTCATGGTGGATATGCCCGACGCGGTGCTCTACCGTTCAATGACGCGCCTCGGCACGCTGGAGAAGAGCTACGACTCCTCTCCGCTGCTGATCTTCCTCAATAACTTTTGGCAGGGCATCGTCATGCCGTTCTGGAAGGACGGCAGCAGCTGGGTGCATTGCATTGTCTACCGCCCGGCGCTCGAGCACCTGACGGGGAGCTTCTTCTTCCTCGGCTTGATCTTCCTGCTGATGCGCTTCATCACAAAGCGGAATTGGATGGACCTCTGCCTGATCCTCTCCATCCCGCTGCTGATGCTGCCGTCGACGCTTTCGCTGGCGTTCCCGGCGGAGAACCCCTGCCTGAATCGTACCGCCGGCGCCTTGGTGCCGGTGATGGTGATTGCCGCGTACGGCTTTTGCTGTTCGTTTGAGCGGATCGCCCGCATGGTGCGGAAGAGCCTCGTCGGCTTCGGCGCGCTCAGCCTTGTCAGCCTGATCCTTGTGCTGAACATGCTGACCGGGAACTTCGACCTGATCTTCAAGCAGTACGCTTACGAATACGAACGCGCGACCTGGAACGCTTCGCAGATCGGCGATGTCATTGAGGGATTCGCGAACTCGCTCGGCAGCTACGACGACGCCTACGTCATCCCTTACCCGTACTGGGTCGACACCCGCAACTGCGGCATCGAGGCGGGGGATCCTTACAAGGATTATTCCTACGACCGCTCGCTGCTCTCCTCCATTCCGGATGACGGAACACCGCGGCTCTTCATTTACCGCGACTGCGACACCGAAACGCGGGATGAGATCCGCAGACTGTTCCCGAACGGCGTGGAGCAGCTTCACACCGGTCCGTATGACGGCAAAGACTTCTATTCGTATGTGACCCTCGGCGGAAAGGCGGCGGATTGATGGATGCCGAAACCTGGGCCGTACAGCAGGCGTCGGGTACCTGGTCGGAGCTCTTCGACCGAACTTCGCTGATCAACTCCTCGCAGGTGTTGACGGTGATCTTCTGGCTGGCTGCCTTTTGGCTGCTGGGCGTGATCTTCATGCCCATGACGGCTGTCGTCTTCAAACCGCTGAAGGATAAGGGATACGGCGTCGCCCGCCTCTTCGGGTTGATCGTCTGGGGATACTTCGTCTGGCTGTGCGCTTCGCTCGGACTGCCGTACAACCGCGGGACGATCCTCGGCGTCCTCGGGGCGCTCGCGCTTGTCAACCTCGTCATCGCCTTCATCAAGAAAGACCGCATCAAACCGCTGCTGAAGGAGATCCGCGGGGATATCCGCACCGCGGAGATCGTCTTCCTGGTCTGCTTCTTCGTCTTCCTCTTCGTCCGTTGGATGAACCCGGATCTGTGGCATCCGTACAAGGGCGGTGAGAAGCCGATGGACTTCTCCTACTTCATGGCCGTCCTCAAGAGCGAATCGTTCCCGCCGTACGATCCCTGGTTCGCGGGCGATACGCTGAATTACTACTATTACGGGATGTACCTCGCCGGGCTGATGGTCAAGCTCCTCGGCATCATCCCGACCGTCGCTTATAACCTGATCCTGCCGCTGTGGTATGCCTTCCTCGGCAGCGC
>CAVCBG010000058.1:0-6993 GCA_963600285.1 Anaerovoracaceae bacterium | reverse complement strand
AAAGAAGGTAGGGCTGTAAATGAATAAATCGCATTCCATGAAGAGAATCTCCGCGGGGCAGTATCCGCGCGTTTGCCTTTTCATTATGCTCGCGCTGACCTTGCTGATCACCGCCGCGGCGTACGCCGAGGAGAGCGAAGTCAAGACCGTCCGCGTGGCATGGTTCAACAGCGACCTCTTCCAGGAAGGCCGGTCCGAAGACGAGCCGAAGAGCGGATACGGCTACGACTACCTGCGCAAACTCACCGACTACGCCCCCTGGCACTATGAATACGTCTACGGCGAATGGTCCGAACTCTACGATATGCTCGTCAACGGAGAAGTCGACGTCATGGCCGGCATGTCCAAAACGGACGAGCGGGCGGAGATCATGCTCTTCCCCGAACGCCCGATGGAGACCGACGAGTATTATCTCTATAAGCACTCCGACGACGGATCCATCAAAATGGGCGACGCCTCTACCTTCACCGGCAAGAAAGTCGGCATGCAGGAAAACAACCGCACGGCCGACTATACCAAACAATGGATCGAGAAAAACAACGTCGACGTCGAACTCGTCTGGTTTGACGACTTCGACAAACTGCATGAAGCCTTCCTGAATCACGAGATCGACCTCGAACCCCGCACCGCGAGCGGCGCCTCCGATGTACCCGGGCTCGAGCCGGCGGTCGCGCTCGGCGAGGAATACTCTTACCTGGCGGTGACGAAATCCCGCCCGGACCTGCTCGACGACCTGAACGAGGCACTTAACTGCATGAACTCCTCGGATCCTTATTCTTTGCAGCGGATGCAGTATAATAACTACGGGAAAGTCTTCACCGGCCGCGCGCTGACGGATTACGAACAGGATTGGCTCGACACCCACGATACCGTCACTGTCGGGTATCTCGACGACTATCTTCCGTACTGCGACACCGATGACGAAGGGAACCCCCGGGGCTTGGTGACGGATGTCGTCAGCGCCGTCTTCGACTCCCTTCAGGCGGAGAAGACCCCGGCCGTGGAATACAAGGCCTATTCGTCCGCCGAAGAACTGGTCAACGGGCTCCGCGGCGGCGAAGTCGACCTCGCCTTCCCGGTGAGCAGCGATGCCTGGCAGTGCGAACAGGACGGCATCAGCGCCTCCTCGGAGGTGATCACCGACCGCGGCGCCTTCTTCTACCGCCCGACCGGCGCGAAGCGGAATTTCGAGGCCATCGCCGTTGTCGAAGGCAACCGCTTCCAGAGCGAATACACCCGGCTTTCCTTCCCGGATGCCGAGATCAAGACCTATCCGACGATTGACGCCTGCCTGGACGCGGTGATGAACGGTGAAGCCTCCGGCACCATCCTGGACGCCCTGCGCATTCAGTACGTCACCGGGCAGTCGAAATATGACAACCTTGCCTACGTGCAGATGAATGAAGCCACCGGCAAGGCCTTCGGCTTCCCCGAAGGCAGCCGCGGACTGCTGATGCTCGTCAACCGCGGGCTGAAGCTGATCGGCACGACGTACGGCTACGACAACTCATATAAGTACCTGAGCGCGTTCCATCAATACACCGCGCTGGACTTTTACAGGGACCATATCATCCCGATCAGCATCGGCACTGTCATCGTGATCCTTGCCGGAACGGTGCTGGCGGTGTCGTATATCACTCAGCAGCAAAGACAGCTGAAGAAGATGGCCGCCCTCAAGCAGGAAGCCGAACGCGCCAACGCGGCGAAGAGCAACTTCCTCTTCAACATGTCGCATGACATCCGCACCCCGATGAACGCGGTGCTCGGCTTCAATGACCTGATGCTCAAGGACATTGACGACAAGGAGAAGCTGAAGGAATACATTGAGAAGTCCAAGTTCTCGGGTGAATACCTGCTGAGCCTGATCAATAACGTCCTCGAAGTCGCCCGCATTGACAGCGGCCGCGAGGTCCTCAATGAGGAATTCACCGACCTCATGGACGACAGTTACTATACCGTCTTTGAGAATCAGGCCCGCGAGAAGAACCTCACCGTCAAGCGTGTCGTCGACGTGACCCACCGCTACGTCTTCACCGACGCGCAGAAGATCCGCGAGATCCTGCTGAACCTGGTCTCGAACGCCGTCAAGTACACCCCCGACGGCGGGAAGATCACCGTGACGCTGAAGGAGCTGCCCTGCGCCGAGGAAGGCAAGGGCTCTTACGTCTGCACCGTCGCGGATACCGGCATCGGCATGACCGAGGAGTTCCAGAAGAAGGTGTTTGACATCTTCTCCCGCGAACGCACCGCCACCGAGAGCAAGACGCAGGGCACCGGCCTCGGCATGGCCATTGTCAAGAAATACGTGGAGCTGATGGGCGGCACCGTCAGCGTTGCGTCCAAACCGGGCGAAGGCACGACCTTCACCGTCGCCATGGACCTCCGCATCGTCGAGAACCCGGAGGATTACGTGAAGACGGAGGAGAAGAAGGAAACCGACGAAGCCTTCAGCCTCGACGGCATCCGCATCCTGATCGCGGAGGACAACGAACTGAACGCCGAGATCGCCTCCGCGGTGCTTGAGAACATGGGCGCGGCGGTTGAGGTTGCCAAGGACGGCATTGAGTGCATCGACATGCTGAACCGCAGCGAAGACGGGTATTACGACCTGATCCTGATGGATATTCAGATGCCGAATTTGAACGGTTACGACGCGGCGAGGAAGATCCGCGGGCTGGAAGATCAAGTCAAGGCGAACATTCCGATCGTCGCGATGACGGCGAACGCCTTCGATGAGGATAAGAAAAACGCTTACGCGGCCGGCATGAACGGGCATATCGCGAAGCCGATCAATGTGAATGAAATCGTCAGCGTGCTCACGGAGCATGTGGCGGTGATTCGGGAAAACAAAACTGTAAAGGCATAAAGGCAAAATACGATGGTGAATTATGACGAATTGATTGCGGCGCTGACCGCGGACTACCTCAATGTGTTCGTGGTGCGCCCGCAGGAAGACAGCGCGGACATTATCAAGCTCACGGGTTACGTGACGCCGGGCATCACGGACAAACCGCTGGGTTTCCCGTACTTCAAGTTACTGAAAACCTACGCGGATGACCGCGTCCACCCGGAAGACAGAGAGCACCTCTTGGATATGCTGTCGGTCGATTCGCTGATGAAGTATTTCGCCGATGAGTCGAAGAACGATCTCGAGATTGACTACCGCATTCTTGAAGCGGACGGCAGCGTTCATAGATACTCTGCGCGCTACAGCCGCCTTTCCAAACCCGGCGAAGAGCTTCGCGTCGTCGTCGGCTTCCGCAACATCGACTATATCACCAGCATCGCCAAGGAAAACCGCGACGAGGGCCTTCTCAACGCCTATTCCACCATCGCCAACAGTTTCTTCTCACTGCACCGCATCAATGTTCAGACGAACAGCTTCGCAACCATCAAGACCATGCCGACCGTGGTGAAGCTCTCCATCGACGGCTCGGATGAGTACGACGCCAACGTCAAGCAGATCATGACCGGCATCTCCTCCGACCGCAGCCGCGAGGAAGCCCTGCGCTTCGTGGACCGCTCCACGCTTGAGCGCCGCATGCAGGGCAAAAAACAGATCTCCATGGAGTTCTGGTCCTACGCCAATGAGCTCTGCCGGCTCACCTTCTACCGTGAGGACAACGACGAAAACGGCAGACTCCTGCACGTCATTCTCGCGGTGGAGAAGGTTGAGGACGAGCTGAGCCGCGCCGTCATCAATTCTCTCGCCCACGACTATCAATACGTGTTCTCCATCAACCTGGAGGACGGCTCTTTCCGCACGCTCAAGATGGCGGAGATTTTCAGCGATATGGTGACGGAACAGGGCAGCAAGGAATACTCTTATACCGAGTCCACCGCGGATTACATTCTCAAGCGCGTTCATCCCGATGACCGCGCCCGGGTCGCGAAAGACGTCTCGCTGCTTTCCCTGCGCGAGACCTTCCGCGATAAGGACGAGCTGACCGGCAGCTACCGCGTTCTCGTGAACGGCGAAATCCACCATTTCCGCTATTCTTTCTCCAAGCTCGCGAACCTCAACTACATCGTGGCGGCCTTCCGCAATATTGACGACCTCATCGCCCAGCACGACGAGGAAGAGCGCCGTCAGCGTGAGGCGGAGATCGCCGCTCAGAAGCAGCGCGAGGAACAGCTCGCCATCTTCGACGCCCTCGCCCGCAACTTCAAGAATGTCTACATGGTCGACCTCCAAAAAGACACCGCCAGAGTTCTCAAGTTGGAGGATGAGCACAACGACCATGAGATCGACCGCTTCGGGAGCAATGAGTTCGAATACGAGCCCTTCGTGAACCGCTGGATCGACTCGATGGTTCATCCCGACGATCGGGAGATGCTGAAGGCCGCGCTGAGCCCGGCGCATCTGCGTGAAGTCTTCCCCAAGGAAGAGGAGTACACCGGCAATTACCGCCAGGTCATCGACGGCAAGACCATTCATTACCAGTTCAAGACCGTCCTCATGGAGGACAAAAAGCACATCATCGCGGGCTTCCAGAATGTCGACGCCATCATCCGCGAACACCTTGAAGAGGAACGCAAGCGCCGCGAGGTGGAGCAGGCTTACCAGAAGCAGCTCGAAGATCAGCTGAAGGTCGTCAATACCCTCACCCGCAGCTTCCGGAACGTCTACATCGTGGACCTCGCGAAGCAGACGATGAAGGTCCTGAAACTGGACAATGTCTACAAGAGCATTTATAAGATCGGCGACGCGCAGGAGTTCCCGTTTGACTCCGTCCGCGCGATTTGGCTGCAGACCGTCCTCCCCGAAGACCGCGAGGAGATCGCGGAGACCTTCACGGTGGAGAGCTTCAGAAAGCTGCTCGCCGAGCAGGATGACGCCAGCGGCTATTACCGCGGCGATGTCGACGGCAAGGTGCATCACTTCCAGTACACCATCTCCAAGGTGGACGGGAACCCCGACAAGGCCGTGCTCGGCTACCAGATCGTCGACAGCATTGTTGAGGAACATCTCGCGCAGGAACGCAAGGAACGCGAGCAGGAAGAGGCCCGTCTGAACGCGGAGCACGCTTTCAACACGGTCATCTCGTCCCTGTCGACGATCTATTCCACCATCCTCAACGCGAACGTCGACACCCATCATTACGAAGTGCTGAACAGCATCCCGCTGATGTACAGCGTCGCCGGGACCGAGGGCAACTTCGATGACACCAAGCAGACGATCATCAACAACTTGATGGCGCCGGAGTTCCGCCCGCTGATGGACGCCTTCCTCGACCTGGATACGCTCAAGGATCGTCTCAAGAACACGAACACCGTTGCCACGGAGTACAAGAGTCCCTCCGGTCAGTGGCTGGAGTCCCGCTTCATCGCGAGGAACAGAGGCGAGGACGGCCTGGTCAAGGACATCCTTTACACCGCGCGCGACATCACGATCGAGAAGGAACGCGAGTTGACCCAGCAGGATCAGCTCTCCCACGCCCTCGCCGCCGCGCAGCAGGCGAACAAGGCGAAGTCCACCTTCCTCAACAGTATGTCGCATGACATCCGCACGCCGATGAACGCCATTATCGGCTTCACCGCCCTCGCCCAGACGCACATGGACGACCAAGAGGCCGTGCGCGATTACCTCGGCAAGATTTCCACCTCCAGCACCCACCTGCTGAGCCTGATCAACGACGTGCTTGACATGAGCCGCATCGAGAGCGGCACGGTCAAGCTTGAGGAGAAGCCGATCCACCTGCCGGATCTGCTCCACGACCTCCGTACCATGATCCAGGGCCTGGTGGACTCCAAGAACCTGAACCTCTTCATCGACACGCAGGACGTTGAGAACGAAGACGTGATCTCCGACCGCCTGCGCCTGAACCAGGTGCTCATCAACATCGTCGGCAACGCCGTCAAGTACACACAGCCCGGCGGCGACATTATGATCCGCCTGATCGAGAAGCCCTGCTCCATGAAGGGTTACACGACGTATGAATTCACCGTCAAAGACAACGGCATCGGCATGTCGAAGGAATTCATTTCGCACATCTTCGAGACCTTCTCCCGCGAGCGCAGCTCAACCGTGACCGGCATTCAGGGGACGGGCCTCGGCATGGCGATTACGAAGAACATCGTCGACATGATGGGCGGCACCATCACCGCCGAATCCGAACCGGGGAAGGGCTCCCTCTTCACCGTGACGCTGAACCTCCGCCTGGCCTCCGGACCGGTGAAGTACCAGCCGATCCCCGACCTCCTCGGCGCCCGCGCCTTGGTTGTGGATGACGATCTCAATACCTGCCGCAGCGTCTCGAAGATGCTCCGCGACATTCAGATGCGCCCGGATTGGACCGCCTCCGGCAAGGAAGCCATCGTCCGCGCCCAGGAAGCCGCCGAGCTCAAGGACGAATACAAAGTCTACATCATCGACTACCTCATGCCCGATATGAACGGCATCGAGACCGTCCGCCGCATCCGCAGAGTCATCAGCGAGGAAGTGCCGATCATCGTCCTGACCGCCTACGACTGGACCGACTTCGAACAGGAAGCCAAAGAAGCGGGCGTCACCGCCTTCGTCTCCAAGCCGCTGTTCATGTCCGAGCTCCGCAACGTCCTCACCATGGAAGAGCCGCATGAAGATTCCAAGAAGAAGGAAGAGAAGCATTACGATTACAACGGCAAGCACGTTCTCCTCGTCGAGGATAACGACCTGAACCGTGAGATCGCGACCGCCCTTCTTGAGAGCGCCGGCATCAAAGTCGACTGCGCCACCGACGGCACGGAAGCCGTTGACATGATGTACAAAGCCGCCGAGGACGAGTACGACCTGATCTTCATGGATATCCAGATGCCGAAGATGGATGGCTACACCGCCACGCACGAGATCCGCACGCTCTCGAACAACAAGAAGGCGAATATCCCCATCGTCGCGATGACGGCCAACGCGTTCGAGGAAGACCGCAAGAAATCCCTCGAAGCCGGGATGAACGGCCACATCACGAAACCGATCAGCATGTCCGACATCGCCGAGGCGTTGGATAAGATCTT
>CAVCBG010000057.1:0-7063 GCA_963600285.1 Anaerovoracaceae bacterium | reverse complement strand
AGCCACAGCGTCAATCTCAATCCGATCACACCGCCGAGGACGTGGCGCCAGATGGAGCGGACCTCGCCGAGGTAGGAGAGCGACATGAGCAATCCGCTGCCGAGGAAGAGAATCAGGAGGCAGCAGGCCCAGCGGAGGTCGGTCGGCGCTTTGGTGTTCGCGAACTTGACGAAGAGGGCGATCAACAGCAGCAGATCGATCAAAATCACCGCCGAAGACTGCGGATGCAGCAGGTCGCCGGTGCCGGACGCCCAATGCGGCTTTTCCCGATCCGAGCCGTAGAAAAACGGCTGCTCGTTCTCCTCGAAGAACGACTCCAGATTGTTGTAAACCTGCAGCACCGACCACAGCGGCATCGACAGCAGCCACTTTTGATACGTCTTCATGCCGTAACGCCGCGCCCAGCGCATAAAGGTCTCGTTCGCGTAGATGTCATTGTATTCCGCGGAGCCGGTCAGCGCGAGAATTTCCTCGTCGTCCGGCATCCCGGATTCATTGACGAAATACGCCGCCCGCTCCTCATAGGGGAAGACGTTCGCGGTCAGGTTGTTGAGTAACGGCAGCAGCCAGCGTTCGCTTTCCGTGAATGACTGCTGCTGGAAGAAGAACAGGCCGATGAGGCAGAAGCCCAGAATGATCGTCGACGACCACAGGCCTTTTTCACGGATCCAGATATAAAGCGCGGTGAAGATCAGCAGCACCGCTTCCAGCACCACGAAATAGGCATTCGTGTCGCGGGTGAAGATCCACAGCGCGTTGACGATGAAGAGCAGCAGCGCGAGGATCCAGCTCACGACCGACTGTTCCTTCTTGCCCGACGGAACCGCCTTGATGAGCAGCCCGACCAGCAGGGCGAAGAGGGAGATGCTCAGCGACTCCGAACTGAGGATGGAGTCCCAGTCCGCGATCTGCGGCACGAATCCGAAGCCGAGGATCAGCAGCGCCGCCAAGGCTTTCGCGAACCAGCCGTTCAGCGTCGAGCAGACCAGCAGGGCGCACGCCGCCCAGCAGACGATGGAGATGATCGTCTGAGTGCGGATGATGTTCTCCGTCCCCGGCTGCACGGCAAGGCGGGTCGAAGTCTCGAAATACGGCTCGGACATCAGGGTGATCTCGTGCTCGAGCGTGGGATTGCAGAGCTTATAGAAGAGCGGGACCGTTGCCGAACGCTGCTGTTCAAAGAACTCCAGCGAAGGGAAATCCGCCTGCGCCGCGGTGAAATACGACTCCGTATCCTGCACCGCGACCGAGTCATTCATCGGCCCGTAACAGACCACGCGTCCGTAGACGAACACCATGCAGAAGATCAACGGCAGACACCATTCAAGAATTTTTTTCATGATTCGGTTCCTTTCCCGAAAAGCACACAGGAATTGAGATGATTATAACATTGCAGCGTTCAATGCAGGCGGAAGCTGTGCGCGGAGAGCGTCTCGCCGGTGTAGACCAATTTCATCGTGAAGAAGCCGCGGTCCCGCGTCAGTTCCTTGAGGAAGAGCTTGTCCCCCTCCCAGATCGGCAGCTCCGGTACGCGCTCCTTCGGCACCCATTCAAGCGTGCCCTCGTCGCAGTCTTTGAGCTCCCCGGTGAATCCCGACGCGGTGTAGAGATACATATACTCGCCCTCGTATTCATCCGAGACGAAGGTGATGATCCCGCGGAGGCGGAAATCCGTCAGCGTCAGGCCGGTTTCCTCGAACGTCTCCCGCAGCACGCATTCGTCCGGGGATTCATTCTCGAGGATGTGGCCGCCGACCCCGATCCATTTATCCTTGTTGACATCGTTGACCTTCTTGACGCGGTGAAGCATCAAATAGGCTCCGTCCTTCTCAATATAGCACAGCGTCGTGTTCTGCATCCCAATCACCTCCGGCATTTCAAGTATACACCCGCCGAATTTCGGCAGGGGTCATATGGCCTATTCATGAATATGATTTTTGTATTTGACAAGAACCGCAACAGGCTTTAAAATAGTAGAGCTTGATTTTTGCACTATAATGGCGAAAAGCTATATAAAGCGAATATTATATTCAGCGGAAGGAAAATATGAAAGAGTATTCAACCGATTCAATTCGAAACGTAGCGCTTGTTTCCCACAGCAGCGCCGGCAAGTCCATGTTGGCGGAGTCATTCCTCCTCTACACCGGGGCGATCAACCGTTTAGGTAAGATCGAAGACGGCACCACCGTCTCCGACTTCGATGACGAGGAAAAGCGCAGAACTATTTCCATTTACAGCACGGTCATTCCCGTTGAATATAACGATGTCAAGATTAACGTTCTGGATACCCCGGGCTATGCCGACTTCGTCGGTGAAGTTGTCTCCGCGCTGAGCGTTGCCGAATCCGGCATCGTCCTCGTCGACTCCGTTTCCGGCCGTGAAGTCGGTACCGAAATCGCCTGGAAGAACCTCGACAAATTCAACCTGCCGCGCCTCGTCGTCATCAACAAGATGAACCGCGAGAACTCCGACTTCCACAAAGCCATGAAGTCCCTGCAGGATTACACCGACAAGCGCCTCATCCAGATCCAGATCCCCTGGGGCGAAAAGATGGATTTCAAGGGCGTCATCGACATCCTGTCCATGAAGGCCTACGCCGCCAACGATAAGGAAGGCGTCGAGATCCCGGCTGAATACAAAGACGAAGCCGAGACCCTGCGCGCTGCCCTGATGGAAGCCGCTGCCGAAGCCGATGAAGAGCTGATGGAAAAGTTCTTCGAGACCATGGAACTGAGCGACGAAGAGATCCGCCGCGGTTTCTCCAAGGCTGTCAAGGAAGGTTCCTTCGTTCCTGTCCTCTGCGCCGCCCCGACCGCCGGCATCGGCCTGACCCCGCTGCTTGACGCTGTCAAGAACCTGCTGCCTTCCCCGGCTGAAGTTGCCCCGAAGACCGCCGAAAACAAGGCCGGCGAACCGGTTGAGCTCGCCGCCTCCGATGACGCTCCGATGGCCGCTTATGTCTGGAAGACCACCGCGGACCCGTTCGTCGGCAAGCAGACCTACATCCGCGTCTACTCCGGCACCATGAGCTCCGACTCCCGCATTTGGAACAGCACCCGCGGCGTTGAAGAACGCTACGGCAACCTCTTCGTACCCTGCGGCAAGGACAACATCTCCGTGAAGACCATCCACGCGGGCGATATCTGCTGCGTTTCCAAACTCGGCGAAACCATCACCGGCGATACCTTCTCCGATAAGGCCAACCCGCTCAAGATCGCGGCTCCGGAATTCCCGGCCTCCCTCTTCAGCGTCGCCATCTTCCCGAAGACCCAGGCTGACTCCACGAAGATCTCCCCGACCCTGACCCGTCTGTGCGAAGAAGACATGACCCTGTCCTGGCACAACGACATGGAAACCAACCAGACCATCCTCACCGGTATGGGCGACCAGCACATCGACGTCGCGATCCGCCGCGCCGAATCCAAGTTCCAGGTCAACTTCCTCACCGAAGTTCCGCGTGTTCCTTACAAGGAAACCATCACCAAACCTGCCGAAGCCATGCATCGTCATAAGAAGCAGACCGGCGGTTCCGGCCAGTTCGGTGAAGTTTGGCTCAAGGTCCTGCCGAACCCGGATGGCGATTTCGAAATCCGCAACGATATCTTCGGCGGCGCCATTTCCTCTTCCTACATCCCGGCGATTGAAAAGGGTATCCGCAACGTCATGCAGGAAGGTATTCTCGCCGGCTTCCCTGTCCACGGTGTCATCGTCTCCGTCTTCGACGGTAAGGAACACCCGGTAGACTCCAAGCCGATCGCGTTCGAAACCGCCGGCCGTGAAGCCTTCAAGAAGGCTTTCGCCGAAGCCGGTCCTGTCCTCGAAGAGCCGATCATGAATGTCCAGATCGTCGTCCCGGAAGAGAACATGGGCGATATCATCGGCGACCTTAACACCCGCCGCGCCCGTGTCATGGGTATGGACACCAACAAGGGTGAGTCCACTGTTACCGCCACTGTTCCGCTTGCCGAAATGCAGCGCTACACCACCATCCTCCGCTCTATGACCGGCGGCCGCGGTACCTTCACCATGGAATTCTCCAACTACGAGAACGTCCCTGCCCACATTACCCAGGACGTTATCGCCAGCTACAAGAAGGACGAGGACAAATAATCCTTTCCTAAGAAACCCAAAAGGGCGCTCTCCGGAGCGCCCTTTTCGTTATATAATGAGAGCTATGGCAGACTTTCCTTATCTCATCCGCCCCGTTGACTCCGCCAAGGACGCGGAGGACATCGCCGCGCTCATTCTGCAATGCTTTCATCCCTGGCTGAATCGGGAGAACGTCGACTACCTCCTTGAATTGGCGGCCGCGGGCAGGGCGGTCCGTAAACACCCCACCCTGTCGAAGCTGACGGGCGGCTTCCCTTACGAAATCGGGGGCGTGGTCTGCGTTGATCCCGCGAACGGCTGCGTCATCGGCAACACCGGCGTCTATCATTACCGCGTCAACGGCGTCCCCGGTTCGCTGATCGCGAATGTCTGCGTCAATCCCGCCTACCGCGGGCAGGGCATTGCCATGCGGATGCTCGAGGAAGTGGAGAACGAAGAGCGGCGGACGCGGACCTGCGGCTTCTACCTGCAGGCGCGGATGGAGGTGCCGTCCGTGATCAGGATGTATCGGGAGAACGGATTCAAGGTGACGGACTACCGCAATGAATGGATCCTGCCGATCGGGAAAGTCGTGCCGGACCGTGCCGACGGACTGACTTCGCGGAGGATGAAGGACGCGGCGCTCTTTAACAAGTGCTTTTATGAACGCTATCCGCGCTCGATCATATGGAATTTAGCTTACAATCCGGCTGTCTTCGACACCGGCTTGCTGAGCATCGCCGGGCGGAGACTGCATGGAGATTACAGCGGCTGCCGGGAGTTCGTGAACGCGGACGGCACCGTTGCCGGCTGGGCCGGGTGGCAGCGCTCCAATGAAGACACCGATACGCTGTGGCTTGTGCCGAACGGTTCACTGTCCGCGGAAGAACTCTCCGCGCTGCTGCGCGCGGCGGTCAAGGCTTACCCCGGCAAGAAGCCGTTAAAAATTGACACCCCCGCGGAGGATTCGGCGAGGGTGTACACGGACGCGGGATTCGCGATCCTGCACGCGCTGGCGTGGATGTGGAAGCCGCTATAGGCCGTATTCGTCCATGACGGCGCGGATCTTCGCGGCGGCTGTGGCCCAGGTATAGTGTTCGCGGACGCGGGCTTGCAGGTTTTGACCGAGGCGTTCGCGCTTTTCCGGGTCGTCAATCAGCGACTGCAGCGCTTCCGTCAGGGCGTCGACGTCCCCGGTTTGGATCAGCAGACCGTATTCCTCACTCGGGATGACTTCCGTGATCCCGCCGTTGGCGGTCGCTGTCACCGCGCAGCCGCAGTAACCCGCTTCCAGGAGTGAAGTCGGCTGTCCCTCAATGAAGCGGGACGGCAGGCAGAAGATTTGCGAGTCGGCCATGATGCGCGGGATGTCCTTGAAATCAACCTGTCCGAGGATGTGAATGTTCTCCCGGCCCTGCCAGGGTTCGAGCAAGTCCATGTCCCCGCCGCCCGCGATGACCAGGTGAAGGTTGTCGCCGCGCAGCCGGTCGAAGGCCTGCGTCAATTCCAAAATCCCCTTATCAACCATGATCCGCCCGGAGAAGCTGATGATCAGCGCGTCTTCGGGAATGCCGTGCTCCCGCCGCCACGAGCCGCGGTTCGCGAGCGCGTCCGTGAAATCCGCGGGCTTGACGCTGTTGGAGATCACGCCGCGGCCGGTGATGCCGTAATGCTTCAGCCAGCGGATGGAGGCATTCGAGACGCCGAACCATTCATGCGGGAAGCGCTTCTCGGACTCGGTCAGGGCCTTCTCGTACGTGTGCCAGATGAAATCGACGAGCTTATTCGGCATGACGACGTCGCCCGCGCCGTGCTCGATCTGAATGTAACGGATGCCCTTCTTCGCGAGGAAGCGGACCGCCCATTCGCTCAGCAGGTAAAACCGGCACTGCACGATGGCGAAGTCAACTTCATTCGACGCGAACCATTCGCGGACGCGGCGGTAGGCGGCGGGCTTCGGAACCGGGAAGCGGCCTTTCTGCATCGGGATGCAGGGAAGATAATACACCGAGACGCTGCCCTCCTTGACGAATTCGGGCCTCGACTCGGTGTTCATGCAGAAAACGGTCACCTCGCAGTCGGTTGAGAGCTCGGCCGCGATGGACTGGGAAAATTTTTCAACGCCGCCCAGATGCGGCATGTATAAAGCTGAGAAGATGACGACGCGGCGCGCTGCCATGGATCACAGATGGCGGATCACCATGACGACTTTGCCCATGATGCGGATCTGCTTCGGGTCGTCAATGTAAATCGGCCCCATGGTGGGGTTCGCCGGCTGCAGACGGACGCGGTCGCCTTCGTTGTAGAAATACTTCAGCGTGGTCTCTTCATTGTCGGAGAGCCAGACCGCGACCATATCGCCGTTGACGGCTTCGGACGCCTGACGGAAGATCACGCGGTCGCCGTCATTGATCATGGCGTCGATCATGGAGTTGCCCGAGACCTCGAGGACGAAGAGGTCGTCAATGTTTTCCTTCTCGCCGAACATACGGCGGGGGACCTCCACGTAGGATTCCTCGTCGAAATACGCCAGGTCGGAACCGGGCACCGGGATCGGCGCGCTCGCGACGATGCGTCCGAGGATCGGGAAGCGGATGACGTCGCGGCGTTTGTAAGAGATCGGCTTGCTCTTGTCCTCGCAGTTGCGGTCGTAAGGCCGGACTACGCGGAGACTGCGGGAGACGTGCTCGTCGCGTTCCAGGTAACCGAGCTCAATCAGCTGACGGATGTAGTAGTCGACCAAAGAAGTTGACGGAACCCCGATGTAGTCCCCAATCTCGCGGATAGAGGGCGAATACAGGTTCTCCTCCTGGTACTTTTCCAGGAATTCCATGATCTTCTCCTGCCGTTCCGATGTATATTTCCCTTTTCTCGCCATATGATCCTCCGTGCGGGCTGAAAATTCTAATATGTTCTAAATAAATATAACAGAACAACTGTCCAATGTCAAGGTGCAAAACGAAATTATGTTCAA
>CAVCBG010000056.1:0-7193 GCA_963600285.1 Anaerovoracaceae bacterium | reverse complement strand
CCCAGGGAGAGAACGATGTCGCCCGGCTGCGCGAGCTTCAATCCCATGCGGATGGCATCGCGGCGGTCGGGGACGATGTAGAGGGATTCGCCCATCACCGCGCCCTTGGAGACAGCCTCGTCGGCCATTTCCTTCAAAATCCCGTTCAGGGATTCCGTCCGCGGATCCTCGGCGGTGATGACGGAAATATCGGCGCAGCGGGAGGAGACGTCCGGCATCATGCGGCGCTTCTCACGGTCGCGGAGCCCGGCGGAGCCGTACACCGCGATCACGCGGCCGGTCGGCTTGCCGTTCTCATCGGTCGGCAGCATCCTGCGGGCGGAGGTCAACGCCTTCTCCAGCGCGTTCGGCGTATGCGCGAAGTCGACGATGGAGATGAAGTTCTGCCCTTCGTCAATGACCTGCATGCGTCCGGGAACGCCCTCGACCTTCGCGATCCCCGCGGCGGCAACGGCGGGGTCGATCCCCAGGCCGTAAATCGCGGCGGTCATCGCGGCGAGGAGGTTCGCGCCGTTATAGCTGCCCAGCAGGGAGGTGTAAACCTCCACTTCGGCGTCGCCCCCGGCGGGGACATTCTTGAAAAGCGCCTTGGCGTGAATGCCCTGCGGCGTGGAGACCATCTCGGTGATGAGCGCGTCCGCGCGGGTGTCGTCGCCGTTCGCGGAATACACGGCCTTGTGAACATTCACGAGATTGTCCAGGAACTCATAGGAATCCTTGTCGTCCCAGTTCAGCACCGCGAGCGGGTTGACCATCGGGTTCGGGTTGGACTCAAGCTTCTGGAAAAGCAGCCCCTTGGCCTCGAAATAGGCCTGACGGGTGGCGTGATAATCAAGATGTTCGTGGGTAATGTTGGTCACGAGCGCGATATCAAAGTCAATCGCGGAGACGCGGTGCTGCGCCAGTCCGTGCGAAGTGGACTCGATGATGACGTGCGTCACGCCCTTGTCGCGCATAATGCCGAGGTAACGCTGAATATCGGGAGCGTCCGGCGTGGTGACATGGTAGCCGGTGTCAAGCTCCTCGTCGTCAATAACAGCCGAGACCGTGGAGATCAGCCCGGTGTGGAAGCCGGCTTCGCGCAGGATATTGTAAAGGTAAATGGAGGTCGAAGTCTTCCCGTCGGTACCGGTCACGCCGATGACGTGCATATTCTCCGAAGGGAATCCGTAGAGCGCGGCGGCCGCCCATGCCATGGCTTCGCGGCTGTCTTCGACACGGAAATAAGGGACAGAAATCTTGGCCTGGAGCGGCTTGCTGCCGATCACGGCCGAGGCGCCGTTCTGAACGGCAGCGGTGATGTAATCATGTCCGTCCGAGCTGAGTCCCGGAATGGCGACGTAGATATCGCCGGGCTGTACATTGCGGCTGTCAAAGCATACGCCGGAAAACTCCGCGTTGGGCGTGTTGCCGATGATCTCACGGATCCCGGGAAGCGCGCCGATACATTGCATCAGCTTTAAGCTGGGTTTATTCATTCTTATTGCATTCCTTCCTTAACTAGTTTACCAAAGATAAGGGGAAAAGACTTGGGAAATTATTCCCGAAATTTGATTACATTTACAGGCAAAGGCGGGTCCGCGGACCGATACGCCGAGACGAAAAAGACCGGCCGCCGAAGCAGCCGGTCCTTGAATAGTCTGAATTGAAGGCTTAGTTCGCGTGCGAAACCGTCACGGAACCGCCGTCGGAGGCGCGCCCTTCCTTATGAACGGTGGCGCCGATGTGCCCCTGAATGGAGGCCGAGGCGTTGTTGACAGTCACGGTGCTGTTCTTGTAAGCGCGCCCGCCGTACCACACCGACTGCCCGATATTGCCCGTGGAGCCGAGGACGAGGTACGCCTGCCCGCTCGTGGTGGAAACGGAGGACTGATCCGCGTACCCGCCGAGGAAGACGGCGTAGACGACCGAGCCCTTGACATCCAGGTAGGAATCCTTCACCACGGACTCCGATCCCTGACCGAAGGCATACCCGCCGCCCGCGATGGACTGCGTCGCGGAAGCGCCGCTGACCAGTTCCAGCGAAGCGGTGCCCTGAACGACGGAATAACCGCCGTAGAGCGCGGAACCGCCGGCATAGATCCAGCCGTTGGCTTTCCCGCTGAAGACGATGTTGGTATTGCCGACGTACGCCGCGGACCCGCCGTTCTTGGCCTTGGAACCGCCGACGACCGTGTTCACGGTGCCCGCGATGTTCAGGTACGTGGAGTTCAGCTGCGACTGCTGCCCGTTGAGCGTATTCGCGCCGCCGTACAGAATGCCGTTGCTGAAGGTGATGCCCTTGGCGATGACGGTCGGGATGCCGTTGGCGTAGAAGCCCGCGCTCTCGGCCCAGGTGACGGTGACATTGCCGCCCTGCGGGGTGATGGTCAGGCCGGTGATGCCGCGGTTCGTCGGGAGCTCGACTTCATTGCTGTTCTGCGCGAAGCTGCCGGTGACATAGAATGTCACATTGCCGGCGTTGCTCGGGATCTGGTTGACGGCGTCATTGAAGTTCTTCGCGGACTGCCCGGGGCCGACATAGATGACGGTATTATTCGTTTGATTCACGACCGGCTGGGTATTGTTGATCAAGCCGATGGTCGGGATCGCGGACGAAGCCCTCACACCGACGGAAGCGTTCCCGCCGTTCTCGGCCAAGCCCGCGGAGGCATTGACCGTGGACGCGGTGCCGATCGACACAAGGTTCACGGAGCCGACCGCCGCGTTCGCGCCGGTGCCGTTGGCGTAACCGCCTCCGTAGACCGCGCCGCTGACGTAGCTGCCGTTGGTCAGGTAAACATTCGCGCTGCCGCTGACGGGAGCGGAGCCGCCGTTATAGGCGAACCCGCCGCCGAAGACAGAGCCGGCCGCGCCGTTGACGATGATATTCGCCGTCTTCACGGAAGCGGAGGCGCCGTTCGCGACAGCCATCCCGCCGCCGACAACCATATCCGCGGAGCCGTTGATCACCAGCATGGAGCGGTCCACCGACACGTTCCCCGCCTGGGTCAGGCAGTCCCCGCCGACGAGGTAGCCGTTCGAGACAGTCACGCCGGTCCCCACGGTGAAGGGGACGCCGTTCGCGCAGATGACGCTGCCGTTCAGGGAGACCGTCTGCGGCGCGCCGGTATAGGACGCGAGGGTGACGGAATTGAGCCCCGAAACGCCGGACGGGACCTGCACTTCGGAGGTTTGATTGACGGTATTCGTCAGGTAGATCGTGACATCGCCCGCGTTCGCGGTGATGGCGTTCATCGCGCCCTGCAGGTCATAGATGCCGTTCTGCCCGATGATGATCGTCTGATTGTTCGCCGCGGCGGCAATGCCGCAGAGACTCAGCGCCGTCAGCAGCGCCAGACAGAATAAAGCGAATTTTCTCATTGTCCCTCCTGTTCGTCTTACGCGGTAAGCGTCATATAGAGCGCGAGGTTTTCCTCCGCGCCGTCCGAATAAAAGGCCTCCGCGGCGGTGAATCCCGCCTCCGCGGCAATCGTCCGCAGCTCCTCTTCCGAGAAGAGATGCACGTAACGCAGGCCGTGTTTTTCCTCATTCTCCGGGAGCGCGTACCGCCAATCCAGCAGCGTATCCCCCGGCTCGAGCCGTTCTTCATCAATCCCCGCCGAGCTCCACGGCTGGACGCGCTTCATCAGCTTCGGGGAGTTCTGAAACTGCCACACCGAGAAGATGAACCGCCCGCCCGGACGAAGCAGTTCCCGCGCCTGTCGGAAAACGCGAATGTGGTTCTCCCGCCCGGGGATGTGATGCAGCGAGGCGAAGGCGAACACGCCGTCAAAAGTCCGTCCCTTGACCGCGTCCGTCCATGCCGGGTCCATCAAGTCGCCGGGGACGTACGCGAGCGTCAGGCTTTCATTCGAGAGCTCGGACGTGACCGTCCGCGCCTCGTTCAGCAGCGGGCCGCTGAAATCCAGCCCGGTATACGAACCGCGGCGTCCCTGCTCCGCCCAAAGGCAGCCGAGCGCGCCGGATCCGCAGCCGAGATCAAGCCAATCCGAGGCTTCATCCACGGGGATGCCTTCCAGAACGCGGCGCACGCCGGGCTGTACGCGCCGGCGGGTCGCGGCGAACGCGTTCCCGAACTCATGATAGAAACGGCGGTTGAGCTCCAGCAGTTCCCGCGCGGTGGAGTCATTCATGAACTACTCTCCGGGTTTACGGAAGACCTTCGCCAACCCGCCTTCGGAAGTTTCGCGGTAGAGCGCGGGCATATCCTTGCCGGTGTGCATCATTGCCTCGATCACGTTATCGAAGCTGACGCGGTGCTGGCCATCCGAGAACATGACGAACTGCGCGGAGAAGAGCGCGGCGTTGGCGGCGGCGGCATTGCGTTCGATGCAAGGCACCTGAACGAGGCCGGCGACCGGGTCGCAGGTCAGGCCGAGGTGATGCTCAAGCCCGGATTCCGCGGCGTATTCGATCTGTCGGATCGTGCCGGAATAGAAGTAGGAAGCGGCGGCCGCGGCCATCGCGCAGGCGACGCCGATTTCCGCCTGACAGCCCGCTTCCGCGCCGGAGATGGAGCCCGTGTGCTTCACCACATTGCCGAAGACGGCCGCCGTGGCAAGCGCGCGGACGATGTTATTCTCGGTGATGTCCATCTTCTTCTGGAAGTAGCGCAGCATCGCGGGAACGACGCCGCAGGAGCCGCAGGTCGGCGCGGTCACGATCTGACCGCCGGTCGCGTTCTCTTCGGAAACAGCCAAGGCGAACGCCGTCATCGGCAGGGAGTGAATGAAGCCGTCGCGGGTCAGCTGGCTGCGTCGGAAGTAAAGGCTCGCCTTGCGGGCGATGCCCAATCCGCCGGGGATGACGCCTTCGGTATGAATGCCGCGGTCGACAGCGTCGCTCATGACGTGCCAGACGTCCAAGAGGTAGGACCAGATGTCGGAGCCTTCGCATTCCTCGACGTATTCCCAGAAGTTCATCCCCGTGCGGTCGAGGTACTCCATGATCTCTTTCATGTTCTTCTGCGGGTAGCAGTCATTCGCCGCTTCCGGCGGGATGCGTACGCCCTGGTCGTCAATGCGTCCGCCGCCCACGGAGTAAACCGTCCAGTCGTCGGTCATTTCGCCCGCCTCATTGTAGGCGGTGAAGCGCATACCGTTCGGATGATACGGCAGCACGACGTCCGGTTCCCAGATGATCTCCGTGCGGTCCTCGCCGAGTTCGTAGCTGATGGCCTTATCCGTCATATGTCCCTTCCCGGTAGCGGCAAGCGAGCCGTACAAGGTCACGACGAAACGGTTGGCGTCGTAATTCTTATCGCGGAACATTTCCGCGGCGTATTTCGGTCCCATGGTATGGGAACTGGACGGGCCGTAGCCAACGCGGTATAGATGTCTGATAGTATCCATAAATTCTCCCCGACGTTTTACATTCAATTACAAGGAAGCGAGTTCCTTGAGGATCGGCAGCGCCTGTTTCAACGCGTTTCCGCGGTGGCTGATGGAATTCTTCTGCTCCTCGGTCATTTCCGCGAGCGTCATGTTGAATTCCGGTTTGAAGAAGATCGGATCGTAGCCGAAGCCGTTCGACCCGCGTTCTTCGGGAATGATGACGCCCTCGCAGGTGCCGAAGACCTGACGGACCTCACCGTTCGGCGGAACGATTGCCATCGCGCAGCAGAAGCGCGCCTTCCACGGACGTTCCGCGCCGCACTTGCGGATGTTCTCCAGGAGATAATGCCGGCGGTCCGCGTCATCCGCGCCGGGCTTCGGGCAGTAGCGGGCGGAATAAATCCCCGGTTCGCCGTTCAGGCAGGCGACTTCCAGACCGGAGTCATCCGCCATGGTCAGCAGACCGGACGCCTCCGCGAAGGCCTTCGCCTTGATGAGCGCGTTCTCCGCGAACGTCTTGCCGTTCTCCTCGGGCTCAAGATCAAGCCCGATATCCTTCGGCCGCAGGACTTCATAATCCGGCAGCATGTCTTGAATTTCCTTCGCCTTGTGGGCGTTATTTGAGCCAATCAAAATCTTCATAAGCGTCGCTCCGTCAATATGCGTTATCTTTATATTATAATTGGTCTTAAGCACTTCGGGATTCAATTCCCGCGGGGCTGTGAGTATATGCCATCAAACGTTTCACACGATCAAGAGGAAAGAATGGAAAAGAACGCGAAAATTTATGTCGCCGGGCACCGCGGAATGGTCGGCTCGGCCATCGTCCGTGAATTGAACCGCCAGGGATACGAAAATATCGTCACCCGCACCCACAAAGAGCTGAATCTGTGCCGTCAGGACGCGGTGGAGGAGTTCTTCGCCGCGGAGAAGCCGGATTACGTCTTCCTCGCCGCGGCCAAAGTCGGCGGCATCGTTGCCAATAACGAGGCCCCGGCCGACTTCATGTACGACAACATGATGCTGGAGATGAACGTCATCCACGCCGCCTACGCGAACGGCTGCAAGAAGCTCGAGTTCCTCGGCTCCTCCTGCATCTATCCGAGAATGGCGCCGCAGCCGATGACGGAGAGCTGCCTGCTCACCGGCGAGCTGGAGAAGACCAACGAGGCCTACGCCCTGGCGAAGATCTCCGGCCTGAAATACTGCGAGTTCCTCAACCGCCAGTACGGCACCGACTACATCAGCGTCATGCCGACGAACCTCTACGGCCCGAATGACAACTACCATCCGACCCATTCCCACGTGCTGCCCGCCCTCATCCGCCGCTTCCATGAGGCCAAGGTGCAGAACCTGCCTTACGTCACCTGCTGGGGAGACGGCAGCCCGCTCCGCGAGTTCCTGTATGTCGACGACCTCGCCAACCTCTGCGTGTTCCTGATGAATAACTACAGCGGCAATGAAACCGTCAACGCCGGCACCGGCAAGGAGCTCACCATCAAAGAGCTCACCGAGCTGACCGCCGACGTGATCGGATACCACGGCGAGATCCGCTGGGACCCGTCCAAGCCGAACGGCACCCCCCGCAAGCTCCTGGACGTCAGCAAAGCCCAAGCCCTCGGCTGGACTTACAAGACCGAGCTCCGCGACGGCATCCGCCTCTCGTACGAAGACTTCCTCCACAATCCCATGCGCGCCGAACGGTGATTGAAATTCCAAAACACCCGCCCCCGAGTTCGGGGGCGGGTGTTTTTTTAGCGAGCGCCATTAAGCCTTCCCCTTGAGGGGAAGGGGGACCGCTTGCGGTGGATGAGGTGACCTGCACACCGGCTCCCCTTCGCGGAGCGCTCAATCAGC
>CAVCBG010000055.1:0-7201 GCA_963600285.1 Anaerovoracaceae bacterium | reverse complement strand
CCGATCCGCCCGCCGGAGACGCAGATCGTCGCGCAGTCTTTCGCGGACGCGTCTACCGTTGTGGTGAAGAACTTCTTCATCCCGATCGGCGAACATCCTCCGTGAATGTAGCCCGTCAGCGGCAGCAGCTCTTTCGACTTCACCATCTCGATGTTCTTCTCCCCAACAGCTGCGGCGGCTTTTTTGAGGTCGAGCTCCGCCGGGCCGGGGATGACGAAGACGTAGTGCTGTCCGCTCTTGCCGACGGTCACGAGGGTCTTGAAGACATGCGTCGGATCCTGTCCGAGGGCGGCGGCGACTTCACCGGCGGACATGGCGGTGCCGTCGCCGTAGGTGTGCGGGGTGTAGGCGATCTTGTGCTGCTCCAGCACGCGCATCACATTCGTCTTTTCGGTCTTCTCGCTCTTCATGAATCAATTCAGTCCGTCGTGTTCAGTTCGTAAGTCATATCCTTCAGTTCGGGGACTTCGGCCTCGACCGCGGCCTTCGAGCCCGGTTTGAAGGAGATGTACGGCAGCTTCCAGAAGGCGCTGCCCGGGGTGGGCGTGGTGCCCAGCTCGGCATCCACTTCGTAGACGGGGTTGCCGTTCATGACGATGTGAACCCAGGTCTGCCCCGGCTTGAACTTGAAGGCATTGCCCTCGTCGTCCAGGAAGCGGATCGGGCGGTTGCGGTCGGATTCGCGCTCGAAGTTGCCGGAGACGGTGGACCACTTCGCGGAATACATCTTGCCGTCGCGGAAGATCAGGGCGGTGCCCTCCGCGTAGTTCAGGTCGATGTCAAAGAATCCCAGCGTCGGGTCGGTATCGGGGACGTAGTCGTGGTGCGCCATCAGGATGATGAGGTTCTCGACCCCGATCTGCTCGCCGGTCGCGGAGTCCACGTCGGCGCTCAGGGTCTCGGGATCCTCAACGGAGTTCTGGGCGCGGAGGTAGGTCCCGGACGCGCCGTCATAGCGCCACAGGATCTGATTCGTCTTGGCGTAGCGGACGAAGAGGGAGTCGGCATTCTGTCCGCCCTCGGGGATCGCGCTGTCGAACGAATACGTCAGGTTGTTCGGGTCCGCGGGGGTGGCTTTCTTTGACCACTCCTCGACGATGGACTTGTAATTCGCGAGCGGCAGGGTCGGGTAGAGCTCGTTGTAAGTCGTGCCGTACCACAGCTCCAAATTCTTGATGTCGGATTCGAGCACGGATTTTGAGGTGCCGCCGGCGATAATGACGCCGCCGTACTGCACGCGCAGGCTCTCCAGGCCGAAGAAGGCGGAGGAGATGTGCGAAAGGTCGACGTCGGGCTGATCGCCGTAGAACATCAGCACCGGGCGGGATTCCTCGCCGTCCACGTACATTTCAAAGACCCACGGCGCTTCGGAATGGCCGGAGGTCGGGCGGTACTTCGACGGATAGCGTGCCATCGGGACGAAGATCGGCGGCAGGGAGAGCGCGCTTTCATCTTCAACCGTCTCGAGGCCGGTGATCGGGTTCACCGTCTGCGCGGCGGCAAGTCCGCACACGCCGAGCAGGGCGAGGGCGGCCAGCAGTGTAATGAGGATCGTTCGTTTCATATTTCCTCCTGTGTTTCCGAATTCATAAGTCAATTGTACCCGACTTAGAGATCAATTCTCTTTCAGGTACGACATATTGAGGGACATCCGCGTCGGCATCAGGCCGAACTCCCGCGGCAGCGTGTCCAGGGCGGTAATGCGGTCCTCCGCCAGGTAATCGAGCCAGAAGTACATCGGCACCGTCTTGTTGGGATGCCACTGCTCGCGCGAGATGTAGATATAGCGGAGAACGTTCGCCGGCAGCTGGATGATGCGCTTCTTCTTGCCGATCACGTCCATCACCATCTCCGTCACCTCGCGGAAGGTGAAGTTCTCGATGCCGCCGGTGTAAATCGTCTGATTGACCATGGTCTCGTCGTCCATACACAGCAGCAGGGCGGTGATCAAATCTTCCACCCAAATCGGCTGGATGAGCGTATCGTCGCCGCCCGGCAGGAGCAGCGGGCCGCGCTTGGTTGAGAGAATATAGTCGCGGATGGTATTCGTGAAGTGATCGTTGACGCCGTACGCGACGGCGGTCCGCACAATGGTATAAGGCACGCCGCTTTCACGGATGGCCGCTTCGGCGAGTGCCTTGATGCGCATGGGACTGTAAGCGGAAGCGCGGTCCGCGCCGATATGGCTCAGGTAGATGAAGCGCCGCACGCCCATCTCTTTCGCCACTTTCGAGAACATCTTCGCGGCGCGGATGTCGACTTCCTCATATTCGGCGTGAATGCCTTTCCATTCGGTGCCGATCAGGTGGAAGATGGTGTCGATATTCTTCATGGACGCGCGCAGGTTGCGCTCATCGTTCATGCTGGAGATCGCGACTTCCACCGAGACGCTTTTCGGAAGGGCGGGATAGCTGCGGGAAGGGTTCAGCAGGAGACGGACGGGATACCCCAGCGTCACCAAGTGGTTGACGAGCGCCTGCCCGATGAACCCTGTGCTGCCGGTAACAAGGATCATAGCTTACTCGGCTTCGTCCTCTTCTTTCTTGACGGGTTTGCCGATGAGCCGTTCAAAATGGTATTCCGACGCCGCGATGCGCTCCGCCAGAAGGTCGGCGGCGCTGCCGAGGATCTTCGCGGTCTCGATCTGCTTGGCGGCGGAGAAGTCCGCGTCGAAGGCGTTCACCCACGGGCCGCACATGCGGATCAGGTCCACCAGCGTGTCGGCGGATTCCTTATTGAACCACAGGACGTTGTCCCAGAGGTTGAGCTTCATCAGGCTGCGGGTGTCCTCACGGCGGAGCAGTTCGTCAAGCTCCTCGTCAAGGTCGGCAGCCGTCCATTTGCCCATGGCGTCGAGGTTCTCGTACAGCCAGCGGACGATCTTCACCTGGTCGTCAATGGAGATCTCGAAGAGGTCCGCCGCGCGCAGGTTGCGGGAGAGGGTCTTGTCGAGATACCACTGCTCGTGAATGTTCGGGCGCGGATCGGTGTTCACCGTCAGCAGGCGTTCCTGCTGGGCGATGAGGAGGTCGATCCACAGCGACGGATTCATGCGGACGAGGGCGGAGACTTTCGCCTCGGCGCTGAGGTCGACGCCCGCGGCTTCCTCAATGGAGGACACGGCGGGGTCCTTGAGCATGGCGGTCATGCCGCTGATGTAGAGGTTGAAGAGCTCTTTCTGCGTCTTGGCGGGATAGCCGTATTCGCGCAGGGCGTTGCCGGAGAGCTCGCTGAAGTCGGGCCAGATGCCGTTGCGGAGCTCATCCCAGGTGTCCGGGGAGATCGGCTGTCCGAACTTCTCATGCAGCCAAACCAGCTTGCGGCCGTCGGTCATGCCGCGGTACGGGCGGAGGATGCTGCCGTAGCGGATCTCCTCGAGGGCTTCCCAAATGTCCGGCGTGCCTTCACCGTGGAGCCAGTCGCAGAGCTGCTTCCAGCTGTGGGACATGTCGTCGTGGACTTCGTAGACTTCATCGAAGACGAAGTACTGATACGCCCCGAGATGCAGGCGGAGGCCTTCATTCATGATCTCTTTGGAATAGCGGACGTAGGTCAAGCCGCGGATGTGGTCGTGCAGGACGAGGAAGTATTCCTCATCGTAATGCAGGCCGAGGTCCGCGCCGAGGGTCGTGTTGGTCGGGATCTTCTCGTTGTGTTCCTTGCGGACGTAATTCACGGACTGGCGGATGTGGCCGTCGGTCTCGCCGTAACGGTTGTTGTAAACCACGAGCGTATGCACGCCCCCGCCGTAGTTGGAGTAGGCGTAGACGTTGTCGTCGATATTGCCGTAGTTGTTGGCGAAGTTATAGAGGACGAAGTTCTTCGCCCCGGAGAAGCGGCGGCGCATGTGCAGCAGCGGGAAGATCTCGCGCTCGTGGCGGCGCAGCAGGTCATAGTTGACGCCCTCGTCCTTGTAAGCGCGGCGGTATTCCATGCCGTACTTCTCGGAGTAGCCTTCCAGCTGGCCGTGGCCGAACATCGGCAGGCCCGGCATGGTGGCCATCAGGACGCAGATGCCGAAGTACTTGTCGCCGGTGCCGAACTGCTCGACCGCGGTGCGTTCATCCGGGTTGTTCATGAAGTTCACCCAGCGCTGCAGGATGTCGGGGTCGAACTCGAGCGTGGTCTTCATCAGCGTGCGGTAGCGGGCGTTGTCCTCGTCGCGCAGCAGGTTCATGAACGCGGAGTTGTAGACGCGGTGCATGCCGAGCGTGCGGACGAAGTAGCTTTCCATCATCCAGAAGGCTTCCGCCAGGAGCAGGGTGTCCGGCGCCTCAACCGCGACGCGGTCCACGACTTCGCGCCAGAACTCGACCGGGAAGGCCTTGTCGAACTCTTCCTTGGTCATGGCGTGCTCCGCGCGGGTGGCAATGTCGCCGCCGGTGCCCGGTTCCGGGAACCACAGGCGCTGGTAGTGCTTCTTGGCAAGCGTCATCGCCGCGTCGAAGCGGATGATCGGCGTGTGCTTGGCAACGTCGATAATGGTTTGAATAATGACTTCGCGCACCTCGGGGTTGAGGTAATTCAGCTGCGCGGTGTCGTTCCACGGCATGGTGGTGCCGTCGTTGCCGTGATAGATGTAGCGGACGTCGCCGGTGCGGTAATCAATGCGCTGGAAGACGACCGCGGCGTCGCTGCGGGTGAAGTAATGGTCCTCAATGCGGATGCCGATATTCGGGTCCGGGGAGAGGTTGCCGCAGTTGAAGCCGTACGAGGGGAACGGGCAGTAGGGCAGGGAGAGGAAGCGGTCGGGATGATAGAGCACCCAATCGGAGTCAATGCCCATGTGGTTCGGGACCATGTCGGAGGCGAGGCGGATGCCGTAACGCCAGGCGCGTTCCTTCAGGTTTTGGAACGCGGCCTCACCGCCGAGGTCGTTGGCGATGGTGTAGCCGGCGAGGGAATACGCGGAGGCCAGGGCTTCGGGATTGCCGCACCACTGTTTGATGGTCTTGGAGGCGGCGGAGCGTTCCCACAGGCCGATCAGCCACAGGCCGGTGAAGCCCTCATCCGCGAGGGTCTTCAATTCCTGGTCCGGGATCTGGTCGAGGTGGTTGATCTCGTAACCGTATTTCTTCGTCAGCTGATAGAGCCAGACGAAGGCGTTCTTCGCCATGAGGACGAGGCGCGGCATCCATTCGGAGTCGGCGGAGAAGTTCTCGACTTCGCCGGCGGCGCCGTCGCCTTCGCCGTAGACAGGGATCTCGATCGGGCCGGGACCGCCGAAGCCGTGTTCGCGGAACTCTTCCTTCATCAGGTCAATGCCGACCAGCAGGCGGGTCAGGAACTCGCCGAGGATCTCCGCCCAGTTGTTGCGGATGAAATTGAGCTGGTCGAACAGGGAGTCGGGGTTCTCGATGGCGGGTTTGCGCAGGTACTCGATCAGGGACATGCCGTTGATCTTCGGCAGGGTGCGCAGGAACTCGTCGGAGCCCGCGATGACTTTGTTGTAATCGCAGATCTGCGTCAGATGGGTTTCGTCAAAGAACTCGCCCGCGAGTTTCATGGCGGCGGGGTTGCGGTTCGTCACCCAGCAGAGGATGATCTCCTCGACGGTGTCGTAACGGTTCTTGATCCCGTCCGGATTCTCTCCGTTCAGGTATTCTTCGACCGTCTGCTTCCCCTGCAGCACCGCCAGCGGCGGGAACTCTTCGCAGAAGGAGACGAGGACTTTGTCAAGGGATTCCGCGCCGAGCTTCTCGAGCAGATGGGCGTAGAGGTTCTCGTTCATCTGCGGGGCCTTGGTGCGGCGGTACTGCTCAATGAGGGCGTGCATGATCTCGTCGATCAGGCCGAGCGCGTTCATCTCACCCGTATAAACCTCTTTCTCGCCGGCCTGCCGTCGGACGGTGTTGACGCGGTCCGTGAATTCACGCACCGCGCGGATGTCGGCGAAGATCACATTGCCGTTGAATGTGAAGAGTTTCTCGTTAAAATCATAACGTTCTCTGGCTTTGGCTGAGATGTGAAATTCCATAGCTACCCCCGAATTTCTCTGTTATACAGCAAGCAGCGTCGTGACAACACTTGTTCCGATGCCGCCGATGTTCTGAGTCATGGCGATTTTCGCGCCTTCCACCTGCCCCTGTCCGCAGAGGCCGTGGAGCTGTTCAACCGCTTCGACAATTTGATAAATGCCGGTCGCGCCGACCGGATGCCCGCGGGCTTTGAGACCGCCCCGGGTGGAGATGGGAATACGCCCGCCGAGGGTGATATCCCCGTTGACCGCGAGATCCGTGCCGTGACCGCGTTCGGCGAAGCCGCAGGCTTCCAAACTCAACGCGGAAATGACCGTGAACGCGTCATGCAGCTCGAAAAGGTCCACGTCGTCGGGACCGATCCCCGCCTGCTTGTAGGCCTGTTTGGCGGATTTCTCCGCGGCGGAGAGCCAAAGCGGATCCTTCCGCGCGTGCAGGGAGGCGTGATCCGTAGCCGCGCCGGAGCCGATCACACGGACGATGTTCACCCCGCGGACGTATTCCAGCGGCACCAGCAGCACCGCGGCGGCGCCGTCCACAACGGGCGGGGCGTCCAGGACGCTGACCGGGTCGCAGACCGGGGCGGACTTCATGTACGCTTCCTTGGTGACCGGGCTGCGGAAACGCGCGTACGGATTGTGGACGGCGTTGGCGTGCGCGTTGACCGTGAAGCCGGCGAAGTCCTCGCGGGTCTTGCCGTACTCGTACATGTAGCGGCGCATGAGGAGCGCGTTCAGAGAGACGAAGCTGACGCCCATATCCCGTTCGTATTCCGAGTCGGAGGCCGTTGCCAGCTCCGCCGTGATCGTCTCGGAAGGCGAATCCGTCATCTTCTCAACGCCGACCGCCACCGCGGTGTTCAGTTCGCCGCTCGCGACCGCGGTCAATGCCTGACGAAAGGCGGACGCCCCGGAGGAACACGCGCTTTCGACGTGCATGCCTTCCGTATGCCGGGCGCCGAGCCAATCCCCGAGATAAGAACCGAGGTGGAGCTGATTATTGGTCGAGCCGGCGAGCATATTCCCGATGAACACGCCGTCGACGTTGTGCAGACCGGTTTTCTCGAAAATCTGCAAAACCGGTTCGCCCGCGATCTCCAATAAACTTTTGTCCCAGTGATCGGAGACAGGGATCTGCCCGGTCTCCAATACGGCAACTTCTCTCATTCGCAGTGACTCCTTAACACGGGTATAAACCCACTTGTAAATGATTATACAATACGG